>JAXVQY010000326.1:0-3651 GCA_037303805.1 bacterium
CGGAGAGTCATTTCCGTCAGTGTCACATTCGCTCGAGCTTCGACCAGTTTCATAAGATAATGCGGGTTCTGAGCGCCCATTTCCGGAAGGATGTTGTCACGTACGTCTTCAAGTCTTTCAAGTGCCTTCGTTAATCCACGTCCGGTCTTGAGAATACGTACGTCACAGGGCGCCGTTATTTCCTGCATTCGACGAATGATATCTTTAGCTCTGATGCCCTCTCGTCCGAGGAACTGATACACTTCGTGGAGCATGTCGGCGGCCTGTTCTTCGTTGAAGTGACTATCGTCACTTCCGAGTACATAACGTGCCGCAGATTCTCCTGCAGTATGGCCTGTTGTCGATATCGTACAGTGGGCCCATCCGCCCATATATACGCCGGGATCGATACTGCGAGCTCTTCCCGCTACAAAAAGTCCCGGTACGGTCGTTTGCCCGTTGATGTCGGCCTTTACTCCTCCGTAGGAAATATGAAGCTGAGTCATCCATTCTGTTTTTCCGCCAAAGAAATCGATACCGATCGCTTTCAGCTTGTCGTCATTCAGCTTCATCCATCCGGCAGCAGGACGCATGATTTCGATATCTTCAGGTTTCATTTTACTGGTATCGAAGTATATCGGTCCACGACCGGCACGAATTTCGCAGGCCATGCCGTGCGTATTGTAGTGAGGATCCGCTCTTGCTCCTATCTCAGGAGCATAACGACGCATGAAGTCTTCACCTTTCGCATTGAGCAGCAGGGCACCCTTGGGAAGCAGGCCCGTTTGCCCTTCCCAGGCAAACTGGGTGGGGACATTCCATATTTTAATGAATTCACAGTTTCGGCAGGCTGCTCCGATGCGATAGGCAAGAGCTGCTCCGTCGCCTGCACAGCTGTTTTGATGGTAGGAGGTCTTCCAGCCGCCGAAGTTGGTGGCCAGAATTACGGCACGAGCTTTAAAGAAACACGGAATTCCGCTCTGTACATGAAATCCGACAGCGCCGGTGACGCGTCCGTTTTCCTTGATCAGATCCGTAATTTGTATGCGTCCGACACGTCTTACTCCTGCCTTGCGTAAGGCATCGGCCATGATTTCCGCCATGTGCGAGCCGCCCCTTCCGTAAGGATGGTAGAAGTAATAACGCATGTGAGGCAGACCGCGCTGAGGAATGAACATGAGTTTTCCGTTCGTGTCACGAGCGAAATAATGTCCCATGGATTCATATTCGCGGAAACGATCATAGGACTCGATGAGTATTTTTTCCAAGACATCCTGCTCACAGAGGCCGTCATAGTAATATACAAGGTCATCAAGCAGTTCGTTGACGTCATCACCCGGCTGCATGCTGATCATGTCTCCGCCGGACATACTTCCCAGTCCGCCCCAGTCTCGTGGGCCCTTATCCACGACAAGGACATCTTTTACTTGTTTTGCCGCGGTCTTTGCAGCCCAGGCTCCGCCGATACCTCCGCCTATGACCAGAACATCCGTGGAAAAACGGTAAGCGTCTTTATAGGTATTATTCATAAACTTCTCCTTAAAGTCCGTTTACAGAGTACGCGGCAGGGTTTCTTTGAATGGATGTACATTTATGGCATGAGCAGGACATACAAGTTCGCAGGTATAACACGTCATACAGTCATCGTTATAGGTAATGTAGGATTTACTGCCGCAGGTCATGCAGCGGAGGGATTCTGCCAGAGCTTCATCCAGGCGAAGTCCCTGGCGGGATTCTTCAAACTCAGCTGCCGGCTTTTCATGTCGATTATGGCGGGGAAGGTGCGGAATGCCTTCACAAGGCAGACGGTCATCAGGAACCTGAGGTCGTTTGACGTTACGCTCGCCGAGTATGACCATACCGCGCAAGTAGTGGTCGGCAGAGATGGCCGCTTCACGTCCGCCTGCAATGGCACGAATAACCGAGGCAGGACCGGTCGCTATGTCGCCGGCGGCAAAGATGGCCATTTTGGAGGTTTCTCCGGTAAGCTGATCAGCACGGGCATATCCGTTGGGCATCATATCGGCATCTTCATCGAACAGTCCCTTCTCCGGCGTCTGTCCTATGGCGAAAATGACGGCTGAAGCGCTTATAAGTTCCAGCGAATCGTCATCGAATGTGGGTGAGAATTTACCGTTTTCATCAAAAACATTCAGGCACTTGCGGACGAGAAGTCCAGAAACGGCACCGTCGTTTTCTTCCACACGGACGGGGCCGACTCCGGTACGGAATTCGATGCCTTCCCGTACGGCATCAGCCACGTTATGCGGATACGCAGGAAGCTGATTTTCTTTTTCCAGGCTGGCCATGATGACATGTTCGGCACCCAGCCGACGGGCGGATATGGCGGCGTCTACAGCCACGTCGCCGCCGCCGACGACAATGACGGTTCCGGAGAACGTCGGGGCGTTGTTGCAGCGTACGGAGCGCAGAAAATCCAGTCCCCAGAAAATTCCAGAGAGTGAGGATCCGGGAAGATCGATTTTTTTGCTGCAGGATGTTCCAGTCGCGAGAATAACGGCCCGGTAACCTCTGGCACGGAGCTCCTTGATGGAAATATCCTTACTTTTACCTATCTTAGTATTGAAATAGAATTTTACTCCCATTTTCATAAGTTTCTCTGTCTGGCGATGGACTATGCTCGAAGGCAGCCTATAGGCGGGGATGCCGTAACGCAGCATGCCGCCGGCTTCAGGCATGGCTTCATAGACGGTTACCGCATAACCCATCACAGTAAGAAACCATGCAGCGGAAAGTCCCGCAGGTCCTGCGCCGATCACGGCTATACGTGCCAGGTGAAGACGTGCAGGCTTTTCAACTTCGGCCTCAAGATCATGGTCCCCGAGAAATTGTTCTATTCCATTGATATTTACCGATTCATCAACATGACGACGGGCACACTGCGTTTCGCACGGATGAAAGCAAACGCGGCCTGTAATGGCGGGAAACGGATTGCTTTGCTTGAGTTTTTTCAATGCTCCTCGTATATCGCCGCACTGAAGAAGAGCCTGATAGCCGCGAATATCGGTTCCGGCCGGGCACGCTCCCATGCAGGGAGAGGTTTCATACTGGTCGGTATCCAGTCTGAAGACATCAAGTCCGCAGGATTTTGTACAGGTACCACACCCGATACATTTGTCGTGATCAATGCTGTTAATCATAAGCACTCCCGGTTAGAGCGAAAATGTGAAAAATGGGTCTTGATAGTGTGATACGAAGCCGCATCGAAACGGTCAAAACCAAATTTTCGGCTCCTCCCCCTAAAATTTTCGGGGGCACGGAAGTGATTTTTGGACTAGAAGAAAACAATGGAGAGGACTCGTTTTGTCCTAGTATCCTGTATCATCAGAGAAAGGAGCAGCCATGGTTTTTCCTTTGGGTCCTATTGTCAATGCAGCAGCCGTAGTTGTCGGGGGTGTGGTAGGTATGCTTCTGGGCTCACGACTGCCGGAACGGATGCGCACCATTGTTTTTCAGGGGCTGGGGTTATGCACGATGCTTATAGGTATGCAGATGGCATTTAAAACAAGCTCTCCCCTGATTTTGATATTCAGTGTTCTCCTGGGCGGACTTTGTGGAGAAGCTTTGAATCTAGAGGTTCGTTTCATTCGCTGGAGTGACGGGTTAAAGTCACGTCTTCGTTCAGCCAATCCACGCTTTACTGAAGGGATG
>JAXVQY010000327.1:0-3844 GCA_037303805.1 bacterium
ACAAGCTTGTCATCGGCGGCGTTGAACTCGACAGCCGCCTCTTCATCGGTACCGGAAAATACAGCGACGACGCCCTGATCCCGGCCGTCTGCGAGGCCAGTGCCGCGCAGGTCATCACCGTAGCCATGCGCCGCGTGGACAAGAGCGGCTCCGGCGTCATGGGGCACATTCCCTCCTCCATGCGCCTGCTTCCCAACACCTCCGGCGCCCGCAACGCCGAGGAAGCCGTGCGTCTTGCCCGTCTGGCCCGTGCCGCAGGCTGCGGCAACTGGATAAAGATCGAGGTCATCTCCGACACCCGTCATCTTCTGCCCGACGGCTACGAAACCGCGAGGGCCACGGAAATCCTGGCCGGGGAAGGCTTCACCGTCCTGCCCTACATCAATCCCGATCTCTACGTGGCCCGCGCCTGCGTGAATGCCGGGGCCGCCGCGGTCATGCCTCTCGGTGCGCCCATCGGAACCAACCGCGGTCTGCGCACCAAGGAAATGATCGGCATTCTCATCGAGGAAATCGATCTGCCCATCGTGGTCGACGCCGGTATCGGCCGCCCCTCGCAGGCCTGTGAAGCCATGGAAATGGGTGCGGCCGCATGTCTGGTCAATACCGGCATAGCATCTTCCGACGATCCCGTCACCATGGCCATGGCCTTCCGCCGCGCCGTGGAAGCGGGCCGGGCCGCCTACCTCGCCGGAGCCGGGGCCGTCCACAGCGGCGGTGCCGTGGCCTCTTCTCCTCTGACGGGTTTTTTGCGCTGAGTTTCCGCCATCTGCAGATTCGATCCGCCTCCCGCTTTCCCGGCGGACGGATCGAACGCTTTCAACGCTGCACGGAATTTCCTCGTTTCGTGCAGTCTTTTCCGGGACGGCCCCAGGCATCGCCGTCCCGCGGGATCGTCCGTACCGGACCGTCCCCGGAAGGAAAGCTGCCTTCTTCCGCAGACTTTCCGACACCGCATCACAAAGGCATGTTACTTATGGATACCCCTGTTCTTGCTGATACCTTCGCGCCGGGAGAGGCGCATTTCGACGAATGTCTTGCCGAATGGCCCCGTGAACGCCGGGCGAAACTGGCGGCCGAAGCCACGGAGCACGATGTCCTTGCCGCGCTGGACAAGGACGTCCTGCGTCCCGAGGACTTCATGGCCCTGCTCTCTCCCGCCGCGGCGCCCTTTCTCGAACAGATGGCACGCCGCTCCCGGGAAATCACGCTTCGCTTCTTCGGCCGTGCCGTCAACATCTTCTCGCCGCTCTATGTTTCCGATATCTGCACCAATCACTGCCGCTACTGCGGCTTCAATGCGGACAATCATCAGAAACGCCGCCATCTCACGGTGGACGAAGCCGCGGCCGAAGCCTTTGCGCTGGCCGACGCGGGCATAAGCCACATTCTTCTGCTCACGGGAGACGCCCGTCACATCGCCTCTCCCCGCTACATTGCGGACGTGGCCGAACGCATCAAGCCGCGTTTCGCCTCCGTCGGCGTGGAAGTCTACTCCCTGACGCTGGACGAGTACCGCATGCTCATCAAAAGCGGTGTGGACAGCATGACGATGTTTCAGGAAACCTACAACCGCGAGCTCTATGAATGGCTGCATCCGGCAGGTCCCAAGCACGACTTTCTGTGGCGTCTCAACACGCCCGCCCGTGCGGCGAAGGCCGGAATGCACAGCGTGGGCATCGGCGCACTCATGGGGCTTGACGAATTCATCCAGGACGCCTTCTGCACGGGTCTGCACGCCTGGTGGCTTCAGAAGCACTTCCCGGGCGTGGACATCGGTCTTTCCGTTCCGAGAATGTGCCCTCATGAAGGCAGTTTCGAAGTGAAGCACGGCGTGGACGACAGACAGTTCGTCCAGTACATCACCGCGCTGCGCTGCTTCCTGCCCCGCTGCGGCATCACGGTGTCGAGCCGCGAAAGCGCCGACATGCGCAATCACATCGTCCCCATCGGCGTCACCCGCGTTTCCGCCGGCGTCTCCACGGCCGTGGGCGGACGTGTGGTGGAAGCGGAAAACTCCGGCCAGTTCGACATCTCCGATCACCGTTCCGTCCAGGAAATGACCAGCGACCTTGCCGCCCTGGGCTATCAGGCCGTGGCCAAGGACTGGGAAGCCTGCGACTTCTAGTCATGCTCGACGGCGTTCTTTCCTGCTTTACGGACGAACAGCGCGTCAGGCTGAAGGCCGCCCGTGTGGGCATCGCCGGAGCGGGCGGCCTCGGCTCCAACGCGGCCATGATGCTCGCACGTTCCGGAGTGGGACACCTTCTCATCATCGACGGCGACAGTGTGGAGCCTTCCAACCTCAACCGGCAGCACTACTTTCCCGAACATCTGGGACTGCCCAAGGTGGAGGCTCTCGCCGGGCAGCTCCGCACACTGAATCCCGATATCGAGGTCGATGCCCGCAGAATCTGGCTGAACGGGGAAAATATTCCCGCCCTGCTCGACGAGGCGGAGCTCTGGATCGAGGCTCTGGATGACGCCTCCGTCAAAGCGCTTTTTGCTTCGACGGCCTCAGTCGCCGGAAAGACCGTCATCTGCGGCTCCGGCATGGGAGGCTTCGGAGGATACGCCATGAAGCGCCGACGCCTGAGCAGACTGATCGTGGTCGGCGACATGAAAACGGACGTGGCCGCCAGACCGCCCCTGGCACCGCGCGTCATGCAGTGCGCCGCCATGCAGGCCGACGCCGCGCTGGAATGGCTGCTTACCGGAAACATTAAAGATTTACTTTAAGGATTTGTCATGCCCCGCATACTTCCCGGAGAAACCGATCTCTATGCTCTCACCGATTCCCGTCTTGCTCTCGGCCGCAGCGTGGAAGAACAGGCCCGCGCCCTGCTCTCCGCCGGAGTGAAGATCCTGCAGTACCGCGAAAAACACGCCCATGCAGGGATCATGCTGGAAGAATGCCGACGGCTGCGCCGCCTCACGCAGGAAGCGGGAGCGTGCTTCATCGTCAACGACCATGTGGACATCGCCATGCTGGTGGATGCCGACGGCGTCCATGTGGGACAGGAGGATCTGCCGGTTCAGGAAGTGCGGCGCCTTCTCGGACCGGACAAGATCATAGGGCTGTCCACGCACAGCCCCGAGCAGGCTCTGGCCGCCGTGGCCGCCGGAGCCGACTACATAGGCGTGGGGCCCATCTTCGCCACGCAGACCAAGGAAGACGTCTGCGCTCCCGTGGGCTTCTCCTATCTGGAATGGGTGGTTGCCCATATCCGTCACCCCTTTGTGGCCATAGGCGGCATCAAGGAACACAACATCGGAGAAGTGGCGAAACGGGGCGCCGCCTGCTGTGCGCTGGTATCCGAACTTGTGGGAGCGCCGGACATCGCGGCCAAGGTGAACGCCGTGCGGGCGGCCATGCACGCCAGGCACTAAGCGTGTCCCGGAGAAAAGCGGACTGCGGTCCGTCATCTCTCCCTCATCAGCTCCGCGCCTTCAGCCCCGTCCATGTTTCGCGTGCCCGTCCGTTTCCACGGTCATCACGGGCATGATGCGGGGTTCCCGCCACTCAGGATACCTGGCCAGCAGTATGGGAAAAAGAGCCTCCCTGTCCGTCACGCCCTCGGGAACGTCGCCGGAGGCCACGAAATAGGAAATCCGAGCCTCCGAACCTTCCATGACGCTGCGGCTGGTCACGAACACATAGCCGCAGCCGAGAGCAAAGGCCTCGGCCTCGGCATAGGTTTCAAAGGGATGCACGTTGCCTGCCGCATCGTGAAATTCAAATCGTGTCATACGCTCTCCGAAAAAACAGGGATGATGGACCGGGGTCCTGCCTGCCAGAACCATGACCTCCCGGGAAAAAGGCGTCAAGAAAAAAGCCGTCCCG
>JAXVQY010000328.1:0-6151 GCA_037303805.1 bacterium
CCACAAAAGGCCGATGAGCGTGCCCCACCAGTGGAAGCGGATGGCGTCGCTCCAGCTTGTGCCGGTGTCGCTGCGGTTCTGGGTGTTCCACGAGACCTTCCAGCCGAGCAGGGTGGTGACCACGAAGAAGCTGTGGAAGAGCATGCGCACGGGGGCGAGCAGCGTGGAAATGAGCACTTCGCCGAGCACGCTCATGCACATGCTGAAGGCTCCGCCGAAGTGTATTGCGCCGCCTTTCCGCAGCGTGAGAACGATGGCGATAATCTTGGTCATGAACAGCCTGAAGCAGGTACTCACGAGCAGCAGCAGGGCCCATTTGGGATACCAGGTGGGCCACACGGGGAACAGCGTGGGGCCGTTCGGGAAGTAGGAGGGCGGAATGAAGGCTTCCGTCACGGCCTGAATGGAGCTGAACACCAGGAAGAACAGCCACAGCAGGGCCGAGGCGTAGGACATGATGCCGTTGATGAACAGCGCGCGATGCGTGGGGAAGATGCCGCCCGAGAAGATGAGACGGCTGTGCTGCAGGTTGCCCTGGCACCAGCGGCGGTCGCGTATGAGTTCGTCGATGAGGGAAGGCGGACTTTCTTCCCAGGAGCCGTCGAGGTCGTAGGCCAGCCACACGCCGTAGCCTGCGCGCCGCATGAGGGCGGATTCCACGAAGTCGTGGCTCAGAATGTCGCCGGCGAGGGGGCCGCGTCCGGGCAGGGTGGGAAGCTGACAGTGCTTGATGAAGGGATCCACGCGTATGATGGCGTTGTGTCCCCAGTACTGGGCGTCGCCGAGCAGCCAGAAGTGCAGGCCCGTGGCGAACACGGGGCCGTAGAGATGGTTCGCAAACTGCTGCACGCGGGCCACGAGGCTGTTCATGTTCACGGCGAGCGGCGGCGTCTGGATCATGCCCATTTCGGGATGCAGTTCCATGGACTTCACCATGCGCACCATGGTGCGGCCGCTCATGACGCTGTCGGCGTCGAACACGATCATGTACTTGTACTGCGCGCCCCAGCGGCGGCAGAAGTCGGCCACGTTGCCGCTTTTACGCTTGGTATTGTTGCGTCTGCGGCGGTAGAAAATATGTCCGAATACCTGTTCTCTCTGGCAGAATTCGTACCAGGCCTCTTCTTCCGCCACCCAGGCATCGGGACTGGTGGAGTCGCTGAGGATGAAGATGTCGAACTTGTCGCTTTCTCCCGTCTGAACCAGCGAATGCCAGGTGGCGGCAATGCCCGCCATATACTTGCGGGTATCTTCGTTGTACACGGGGAACAGAATGGCGGTACGCGTCGTGTCGGGAATGACCACGGCGTCGCAGCCCCGGGTGGGGGTGAACCGGTCGACCTTGTGGGAGAGGACCCAGCAGCCGGCCACGCACATCCAGAAGCCTATGGAGATCCAGCCGAACAGAATGGCAAAGAGGACGGCCGTCATGATCTTGACGGCTTCAATGCCCTGCTGCGGCAGAATGCTGTACATGAGATACGCGCCTATGACGGCGGGCACGAGAATGAGGGTCATGAGAAGGGTGCGGCGACGACCGGCCACGCGCTCCCATTCCAGCTGTTGACGCTGTCTGTCCGCGCTGTCTTTCCATGAGGCACGAGCCGCCATGCCCGAGGGGCGGAAAATACGGAAAAGGCGACTCAGCGTCTTTTTGAAGATGCTGAGCCACGGCGTGCGGTCGAGTTCTTCCGCCAGCATGGAACTGCGGGTCATGCCCGGAGCCGACATGAGATGCGGGGCATCGTCGTCGGGAATGAGTTCCCGGCCCTTTTCGGCCAGAATGGCGTGAAGACAGGTGAGAGCCTCGTCATAGCTCGGATGTTCGGATTCACAGCGTTTCAGGCTTTCCAGCGCCAGTTCCACGCTTTCCTTCGGAGAGAGGGAGAGGCCGCGGGCATAGAGAAGAATACGGTCGCGGACCCGGAAATCCATATCCTGATAGGAGTTCATGCGAAGACCTTTCAAAGTGGAGGTTTGGAATCGAAAGGCCGGGAAAGACATTTCCCGACCTTTTCCGATGCCGAATTACTGCGGCTGAAGCTGCCAGTCGTAGATCCAGGTTTCGGTCAGAGGATCGGGCAGATTTTCGCCCTTTTTGAGCAGGGCGCGGAAGCGCAGCATGACGGGACCCTTCCGGGCCGACATGAGGCTCTGTATCACACCGTCCTCCTTGGGCAGACGTACGGTGAATGTCAGTCTCCATCCGCCCGTGGCGGGATTGCGGAGCAGCTTCTTTTCAAGCAGCGGAATGGGTTCTGGCGTTTCGACGATGCTGGCCAGACCCGTATCTTCGGGAAGTGTCGCCAGTTCTCCGCCGGCAAAGTCCACATGGAATGTCATGGTGTCGCCGTTGCGGGAAATACGGGTGGAGGTGACCTGTCCGCGGTCGTGCTGCGTGGTCTGCGGCTGCATCCAGTAGAGCTTCCAGCTGTACATCAGCGTGTCGGGATAACGAAGCTCTGACTCGGGCTGATCGGGATTGTTCTTGTCACGGGGCTTGTCGGGCGTCCAGAAGGCGACGATATTGTCGTGCATTTCGTCTTCCGTGGGGATTTCCACGAGGTTCAGCGTTCCGGGCCCCCAGTCTCCTTCGGGTTCCACCCACAGGGAAGGACGGCGTTCATAGGCCGATTCGATATCCTGATAGCTTCTGAAATCGCTGTCTCGCTGCAGAAGACCGAAGCCGCGGGGATTCTGGAGCGGGAAGGTATTGACGCTGAGCCTTTTGAAATTGGCAAGCGGGCTCCAGAACCAGTGCTTGTCTCCGTTGACGTAGAGCAGGCCGTCGGAGTTGTGAACTTCGGGCCGGTAATCGCCGGGGCGGCCGTTTTTCTCTTCACCGTAGAAGAACATGCTGGTGAGCGGGGCAAGGCCTATTTTCTGGAAGTTCTTGGCTCCGTTGCGGGTGAAAAGCGCACATTTCACGTCCATGACGGTAGGGGCGCCGGGAGTGATGATGAAGCGGTAGGCTCCGGCCATGCTTTCGCTGTCCATGAGTGCGTAGACGGTGATGTCCTTGGCGTCGGCGGCAGGCTTCACGATCCAGAATTCCTTGAAGTACGGAAATTCTTCTCCCTGAGCCGTGGCGGTATCAATGGCAAGACCGCGGGAATAGATGCCGTAGTGCGTATCTTTGGCCAGGGCCCGGAAGTAGGAGGCGCCGAGGAAGATGGCCACTTCGTCCTTGTAGTCGGCCTTGTTCAGAGGATAGTGCAGACGGAATCCTGCAAAGTTCATGTCCTTGGTCTGCGCGACCTGCTTGGCAAGCTCTTCGCTGCCGTACTGAAACAGCGAAGGATCAAAGGACACGTCTTCCACGTTTTCATCATTGACGATGTGCATGCGCACCGGTCTGTCATAATACAGACCGGGGTGGAAGAACTGGACGGTGAAAGGCAGAGCTTCCTCGGCCCAGAGTGCCTTTTCAGGCAGGTAACGTATGGAGCTCCATTCGCCGTAGTTCAGCTTGGTGAGAAAATCCGGCACGGGTGTCGTGGGGACATACGGCGTCCCGGCCAGATCCTGCGCCTTGGCCTGAACATCGGCAAAGGTGAACGGAGCCGCGGCTTCTGCGGAAAGAGGACTTGCGAAGAAAGCCGCCAGCAGGCAGAAGGTCGTGATCATGCGGTGAAACATAGGAAGTAACTCCCTGGAGATTGGGGATTTGCTATCCACAAAGGGGTATTGAGACATGACAGACAAAAAGGAGCCGCGACGGGCACGGCCACATGGAGATGCGGCTGTCCGGACATCCCGAGTCCGTGATATGAACGCCCTTGCGGTTCCTCTTCTTCCTCCCTACTTAAAGCCGGAACGGCTCCATGTCCAGAGATTTTATCCCCTTGCGGCACAAAGAAGGCTAAGGTAGGATATCGGGCCGGGCCGGGATCTTCCGGTCCTGAAGATGACGGAAACAGGGATATCTATGGATGCGTTGCTGGAACTCAGGCGGGTAAGCCGTGAATTCGCCGTGCGGAAAGGGCTGTTCGACCCGCGCCCGGCAAGCGTCAAGGCCGTGAATGAGGTAAGTTTCGAGTTGTTTCCCGGGGAAACTCTCGGTCTGGTGGGGGAATCCGGCTGCGGCAAGTCCACGCTTGCGCGCATGGCCACGGGGCTTCTGCCGCCGAGCTCCGGAGAGGTTCTTCTTTCCGGCAGACCGCTGAACGATTGGACGCCTCTTGAGCGGGCAAGTCGCATACAGATGGTGTTTCAGGATCCGTTTTCTTCGCTTGATCCCAGGCAGACCGTGGGGGCAAGCATTGCCGAACCGTTGCGGCTTGCATCCCGTGCGGCGGGGCATGCTCTTTCCCGTGCGGAATGCCGGGAAAAGGTACAGGACATTCTTGTTCATGTCGGACTTCAGCCGGAGCATATCGACAGATATCCGCATGAGTTTTCCGGCGGACAGCGGCAGCGCATCGCCGTGGCCAGAGCCATAGTGGCCGGACCCGGAGCTCTGGTGTGTGACGAACCCGTGTCGGCACTGGATGCCTCGGTACAGGCACAGGTGCTGAACCTGTTGAAGGACATGCAGGAAAACATGGGACTCGGTTACCTGTTCATATCGCATGATCTCGGTGTGATCGGCTTCATGAGCAGTCGTGTTGCCGTCATGTATCTCGGCAGAATGGTGGAACTGGCATCCTGCGCAGAGCTTTTTTCTCATCCTGCACATCCGTATACGGAAGCACTCATGGCGGCAGCACCGTCGCGGGATCCGTCGCGCCGCGGGCGCGGGATGATTCTGACCGGAGAAATGCCGAGCCCTCTGTCGCCTCCTTCCGGCTGTGCGTTTCATCCCCGCTGTCCTCATGCGCGCCCTCAGTGCCGCGAGGAAGAGCCGCCGATCATCACCGTCAACCCAGGGCATGCCGTGCGCTGCCATTTTCCATTGTGAGGACTGCATGATCATTCTTGACAAACAGTATGTGTCCCGGGAACTTCGGGACTATCTTGCCGAAAGCCGTGTGCCCGTGCTTCGCAACGAAGCTGCTCTGGCGGCTGCGCCTGAAGGCACCTTCCGCCTGGTTTCCGACGAGGAGGCCGACGCGCTTCTTGCACAGGGCGATCGTATTTACACCACCTGCGAGAACTCCCTGTCGTGGGTGTTGAAGCATTCTCCCGATCGCGGACTTCAGAAAGGTATTGCGCTCTGCAAGGACAAGGCTGCCTTCCGTCGCATGCTTTCCAAAATATACCCGGATTTTCTGTTCCGCGAAGTTGCTGCGTCCGAACTGGAAAGCATCAATTTCCATGAGTTGAAGACGCCCTTCATTCTCAAGCCTTCCGTGGGCTTTTTCAGCGTGGGCGTCTATACCATCTTCAGCGAAGATGATTGGAAGAAGGCTCTGGAAGACATCCGTCTGCATTCCGGCGACTGGAAAAAGGATTATGACGAAAGCGTGGTGGCCAATACCCGCTTCATCCTTGAACAGTACATCGGCGGAGAGGAATACGCCGTCGATTTCTATTACGACGGGGAAGGCAGGGCGGTCATCGTCAACATCTTCCATCATGAATTTGCGTCGGCCGACGATGTGAGCGACAGACTGTACTGTTCCGGCGCCTCCATCATCAGGGAACATCTCCGACCGTTCACGGAATTCTTCAACCGCATGAACGAGGAGATGGGGGCGCGCAATCTGCCCATTCATCTGGAACTGCGCGTGGACAACGGTCGGATCATTCCCATTGAGGCCAATCCTCTGCGCTTTGCGGGATGGTGTCTGACCGATCTGTCCCTGCATGCCTACGGTTTCCGTACCTACGATTATTTCCTGAATGATATCCGTCCCGACTGGGACAGGCTCCTGAAGGGGAAGGAAGACAAGATCTATTCCTTCATCGTGTTGAATCCGCCGGCGAGTCTGAAGAGCGACGATGTATTCAATTACGACAGACTTTGCGCATCGTTCCGCAATGTCATGGAACTTCGCCGCATCGACTACCACACCGGTCCTGTGTTCGGTTTCCTGTTCACAGAAACACCGGCTTCCGACCGTGCAGAGCTGGACCATATTCTGCGCAGCGATCTTACCGAGTATCTTGACTGATTTTCGGTTTTGATTCGGATGAGGGCGGCGTTTCCTTCCGGAAACTTCCGCCCTTTTTTGGTTAAAAGAAAGACCCCAGCTAGGTTGGGGGTTCC
>JAXVQY010000329.1:0-15448 GCA_037303805.1 bacterium
CCCATGGAAGTCGGCTCTCTCAGAAGATTCAATCGCATCATCAATCCCAAAACCGGCCGCGCCATCATCGTTCCCATGGATCACGGCATGTCCGACGGTGCTCCCCGCGGTCTGCGCAACATGGCCAAGGCCATTCACGACATGGATGAAGGCATGGCCGACGCCGTGCTTCTGCACAAGGGACTCATCCACAAGGCCGACTATGAATCCCACATGCGCCTCGGCTTCATCATGCATATTTCCGCCTCCACCAGTCTGTCGCGCAGACCCAACAAGAAAATGCTCGTGGGCGACGTGGAAGAGGCAGTGCGCCTCGGCGCCGATGCCGTCTCCATACACATCAATCTCGGCGACGACGACGAAAGTCTGATGATGTCCGACGCCGGAAAGATCGCCAAGGAGTGCAGCCTGTGGGGCATGCCCCTGCTCATGATGGTATACGCCCGCGGTCACGACGTGGACAGCTATGATCCGCACAACATCGCCCACTGTGCCCGTGTCGGCGCGGAACTCGGCGCCGACATCGTGAAGGTGCCCTACACCGGCGATCCGGAAACCTTTGCCGACGTGGTGGAAGACTGCGGTGTGCCCGTGCTCATCGCAGGCGGCCCCAAGCTCGATTCCACGCGCAAGCTCCTGGAAATGGTCTACGGCTCGCTGCAGGCCGGAGGCTCCGGTCTTTCCGTGGGCCGCAACGTGTTCGAGCACCCCCGCCGGGTGGAACTGCTCAAGGCTCTCCGCGCCATGGTGCACGGCAACGCCACCGTGGAAGAAGCTCTCGAACTCATGGGAGAGAAGGACTAGACGGAAAGGAAAAAGTTTCCGTCTCATGCCATTTTCCTGTTGACAGATTTCTTTCTCTGGGATTAGTAATTTCTTAAACTTTCAATGGTTGTTTGTCATGCATACTCTGTATTCCGCCACCGCCCAGTTTGAAACCAATGGCTTTACCTTTGGTTTCTACTTTTATTTTACCGGGCCCTGTGGTCGGAAGGATTGCTGACAACCTCAGTTTGCAAACTTCGGGCCGCAGGCGAAACAAAGCCGGCGGCCCTTTTTGTATGCTACAGCCGCCACGCAGCCCACAACGTTCAAAAAGAAGGAACGCCCCATGGAACTCGGCACTAAAAAAAGACTGACCCACATCTTCAACCCCGACACCAAGCGCACCATCATCGTTCCCATGGATCACGGCATGACCATCGGTGCCCCCGACGGGCTTGTGGACATCCGCAAGGCCGTGGACGACATGAATGAAGGCGGCGCCAATGCCGTGCTCATGCACAAGGGTCTCATCCGCGCTTCCGGCTGTGCCGATGCCAATGCCGACCTCGGTCTCATCATGCACATCACCGCCTCCACGGAACTTTCCCCCAACGGCAACACCAAGGTCCTCACCGGCACGGTGGAAGAAGCCATCCGCCTCGGAGCCGACGCCGTATCCGTGCATCTCAATCTCGGCGACCCCAATGAACGCGAAATGCTCAACACCGCGGGCGTGATCGCCGATCACTGCAACCGCTGGGGCGTGCCGCTTCTCATGATGCTCTACGGCCGCGGCGGCCTCATCCGCGACAGCTTCGCCACCGACGTGGTGGCCCACTGCGCCCGCGTGGGCGCGGAACTCGGCGCCGACATCGTGAAGGTCTCCTACACCGGCAGCCCCGAAACCTTCCAGCGCGTCACCGAATGCTGCTGCGCTCCCGTGGTCATTGCCGGCGGCGAACGCATCGACTCCACCCGCAAACTTCTGCAGATGGTGTACGACTCCCTTCAGGCCGGCGGCGCCGGTCTTTCCATCGGCCGCAACGTGTTCGAACATCCGCGCCGCGTGGATCTCATGAGAGCCATGAACGCCCTGGTGCATTCGAACGCCTCCGTGGACGACGCCATGGAAATCGTGGGCGAAGACTACTAGTTTTCATGAGGACATCCGCATGAACATTTATTTCAAGAGCGTGCCCTTCAGCAAAAACGACGTGCCCCTTGCGCTGGAATCCGGTGTGGACGGCGTCATCGTCCCTGCGGACAAGGTGGAATCCGTATCCGTGCTTTCCCGCATCCCGGTCATCGCGGAAGAGGACATGCCTTCCCGCACCATGTCCGCCAAGGCCGACGAGGAGGAAATCCGCGACGCCCTCCGGGCCGGGCAAAAGGTGGTACTGGCCAGAGGCTGGGAAATCATCCCTGTGGAAAACCTGCTTGCCCAGTGCGACAACGTGACGGCGGAAGCCGGCAACCTGGAGGAAGCCGTACTTGCCGCAGGTATTCTTCAGCGCGGTGTGCAGGGCATCGTGGTTCTTCCCGAAGGAATCGGAGATCTCAAGGAAATCGTGTCCCGCTGCAAGATAAACCGCGAACACGAGGAACTCGAGGAAGCCGTCATCACCCGCGTGGAACCCGCGGGGCTCGGTCATCGCGTATGCATCGACACCATGTCCATGCTGCACAGAGGACAGGGCATGCTTGTGGGCAATTCCAGTGCCTTCACCTTCCTTGTTCATGCCGAGACGGAACACAACGAATACGTGGCATCCCGTCCCTTCCGCGTCAATGCGGGCGCGGTGCATGCCTACATCCGCCTGCCCGGCGACGCCACGACCTATCTTTCGGAAGTGGAGGCCGGAACGCAGATGCTGGTGGTGGACTACACCGGCGCAACCAGTCTGGCCACGGCCGGAAGGGTGAAAATAGAAGTACGCCCCATGCTTCTTGTGGAAGCGCAGGTCGGCGATAAAAAGGGAGCCGTATTCCTTCAGAACGCCGAGACCATACGCCTGACCGCTCCCGACGGAACGCCCGTGAGCGTGGTGACGCTCAAGCCCGGCGACAAGGTGCTCTGCCGCACCGACGAGGCCGGACGACACTTCGGCATGCGCATCAAGGAAGACATTCAGGAGAAGTAACGTATGGCAGAGCCTTTCCAGATTCCCGGCCTCGCAGAGCTGCGCGAACAGATAGACGATGTGGACTCCAGACTTCTGGAGCTGCTGAACCGGCGGGCCGGTCTCAGTCTGGCCGTCGGCCGGGCAAAAAGACAGGTTTCCGGCAAAGTGTTCGACCCGGCCCGGGAGGCCCGGCTTCTGGAAAGGCTTGCCGCACGAAACGAGGGGCCGTTGAAGGCGGAACACATCACGGCCATCTGGCGTGCCATTCTTTCCGCCTCCCGCGCTCTTCAGAAACCCAGCAGCGTGGCCTATCTCGGCCCGGAAGGCACATTTTCCTACTTCGCGGCCAGAGACTTTCTTGGTGAATCCATGACATTCGTGCCGTGTCATGATTTCAACGAAATCTTCCGGGGCATCAGTCTCGGCCAGTTCGACATGGGCGTGATACCTCTGGAAAATTCCATTCACGGCACCATCACCCAGAACTTCGACCTGTTCTCCCAGTATGAGGTCAACATTCAGGCCGAGTTCTATTCCCGCATTGCCAACAGTCTGCTCAGTCGGGAACACTCTCTGGAAGATGTGAAGACCGTCTATTCCCATCCCCAGCCGCTGGGGCAGTGCGACGCATGGCTGCGCGCTCATCTGCCTTCGGCAAGGCTCGTGTCCGTGGAGTCCACGGCGACCGCCGCGTGGAAGGCCTCCCGAGAGGAAGGTGCGGCTTCCATAGGTCATCGCAGCATGGCCGAAAAACTGGGCATGACGCCGCTGGCCGACAATATTCAGGACGACACCGCCAACTGGACGCGCTTCGTCCTCGTCCGGGCGGGAGAGGCTCCGGCCGGAGGATCCCATGAAAAAGAGGAGGAACACTTCAAATCCTCCCTGCTCTTCACCGTCCCCAACAGGTCCGGAACGCTCAGCGACGTGCTGAACGTCTTTTCCGCACACGGGGTGAACATGACCAAGCTGGAGTCCCGCCCCATGAAGGGTTCCTGCTGGAACTACATTTTCTTTGCCGATGTGGAATGTGATCTTTCCGCTGCGGGAAGGGCAACCCTCATCGACGATCTCGGCGCCTGCTGCACCTCCGTACGCGTACTGGGCTGCTACCCCGAAGGTCCCCGCCTCGATTCAACCGCCAACACCACAGGATTCTGATTCCATGATCACGCTTCAGGCCCCCGCTTCCAAGTCCGTTTCCCATCGCACGCTCATTGCGGCCTCGCTCGCTCAGGGTACATCGCTGGTTCATCATGCACTCGCAAGTGCCGATCTGGAACGTACGCGCGACATTCTCCACACCGCAGGAGCCGTCATGGAAGATCTCGGCGGCGGAAGCTGGCGCGTTCAGGGCATGCGGGGAGGTCCGACGGGCGGAAGCGATACGCCTGCCGACTGCTATGTGGGAGAATCGGGCACCACCTGCCGTCTGCTCACCGCTGTGCTGGCCGCAGGCCGCGGCTCCTTCCGCATTCACGGTGTGGAGCGCATGCACGAGCGTCCCATCGGCGCCCTTACCACGGCATTGCAGCATCTCGGCGCCCGTGTCGATTTCGAAGGAAAGGCCGGCTATCCGCCTTTCGTTCTTACTACCCACGGCCTGTCCGGCGGCACTGTGGACATGAGCGTGGACGAATCCAGTCAGTTTCTTTCCGGACTGCTGCTTGCCGCCCCCTTCTGCCCTGCTCCGCTGCGTATCTCCCTGACGGGGAAGAAAGTCGTATCCTGGCCCTATGTGGGACTGACGCTGCAGGTCATGGAAGACTTCGGCATCCGCTTTGCCGTGGAAGTAAAGCATGACGATCAGTGGAAGCCCGTCGACTGGAAAAGCGTCACGAAAGCCGTGCCCGGCCTCCTCCGCATCACGGTCGATCCCGGAAGCTACAAAAGCGGCGAATACCGGGTGGAAGGCGACTGGTCCGGAGCCTCCTATCTTCTGGCGGCAGGAGCCGTGGGAAAGGAATCCGTACTGGTCACGGGTCTGCGTGCCGACTCCCTTCAGGGAGACCGCGTCATCCTGGACATTCTGAAAAACATGGGAGCCTCCGTCGATATCGGCAGCAACGGCATTCTCGTCAGTCCCTCTCCCCTTTCCGGCATTACCGTGGACATGGGAGCGTGCCCGGATCTCGTGCCCACCGTGGCCATGACCGCAGCCTTTGCCGCAGGGGAAACGCGCATGGAAAACATCGCCCATCTGCGTCTCAAGGAATGCGACCGTATTTCCGCCTGTGCCGCGGAACTTTCCCGCATCGGCGTTGCCGTGGAAGAAGGTCCGGACTACCTCACCGTGCACGGCATGGCGCCGGACGTTCCTTCCATTCCCGAAGGCACGGTATTCCGTACCTACAACGATCACCGCATTGCCATGGCCTCTTCTCTGCTCGGGCTCGGCCGTCGTCAGCGCGTGGTCGTGGACGATCCTGCCGTCGTGCGCAAGTCCTTCCCCGAATTCTGGAACGTGTGGAGCGCCCTTTCATGAGCGAACGCATCGTCATCGTCGGCTGCCGCGGCCGCATGGGTTCCATGCTCATGGAAAAATTCGGCCGCAATCCCGCCGTCTCCCCCGAAGGACTGGATATTCCCTTCCGGGAAGAAGACATTGCCCGGGCCTGCCGCGGCGCACGCATGGTGCTTCTGTGCATACCGGCCACGGCCATTGCCGACACCATAGCCGTGCTTCGTCCCTTCATGGAACCGAACACCGTTCTTGCCGACATCACCTCGGTCAAGGAACTGCCCATGCAGCACATGGAAAGTCTGTGGGACGGCCCGGTGGTGGGAACACATCCGCTTTTCGGCCCCGTGCCCGCGCAGGATCTGGAACTGCGCGTGACCATAGTGCCGGGCAGACGGGCCTCGGAAGAGGATACCGTCTTTGTGGAAAGCCTGTTTCAGGGCTTCGGCTGCGTGACCTTCCGCGCCACGGCCGAAGAGCACGACATCGCGGAAGCCAAGATACAGGGCATGAACTTCATCACGAGCGCGGTGTATTTCGCCATGACGGCGGAAGACCCCGCGCTCCTGCCCTATATAACCCCTTCCTTTCTCAGACGCATGAACTCCACGGAAAAGCAGCTCATGGAGGACGGTGCGCTGTTCACCTGGCTTTTTGAAGCCAATCCGCACAGTCAGGCCATGACGCGCCAGTACCGCAATCTGCTTTCTCTGGCCGCCGCAGGTGATGTGGATCTCATTCTGCACAAGGCCCGCTGGTGGTGGAAGGAAGGCGAAGAAAAAAGAAAAATCCATGAGGAGGCCCGCAAAGTGGCGCTCCAGTCGGCCCGCATGGGGCTGAAAAAAGGACAGAAATAATGCGTTACAGCCTGTTCGGCGAATCCCACGGCCCGGCCATCGGCATCGTGCTTCAGGGCGTTCCTTCGGGACTGACCATCGACACGGACTTCATCCGGGCGGAAATGGCCCGCCGCGCTCCCGGAAAATCCCCGCTGGCCACGGCACGCAGCGAAAAGGACGAAGTCCGTATTCTGAGCGGCGTGTTTGAAGGAAAAACCTGCGGTACCCCGCTGTGCGGCGTCATAGAAAATACCGACACGCGCTCCCGCGACTACGCCTCCACGCGCTGGCTGGCCCGTCCCGGTCATGCCGACTTCACCGCGCATATCCGTTACGGCGGTTTTGAAGACTACCGCGGCGGCGGACATTTTTCCGGACGTCTGACGGCGCCTCTGGTCTTTGCCGGAGCCGTGGCCAAGCTGGCCCTTCGTGAAAGAGGCGTGGAGATACTGGCCCGCATCAGCCGTATTGCCGATGTGGAAGATGTACCCCTCGATCTTGCAGAGCCCGACGTCGAGGCTCTGCGCGGCGCAGGGAAAAAAGCGTTTCCCGTCATCGACGATGCCTGCGGAGCCTCCATGCAGAAGGCCGTTCTCGAAGCCCGTTCCGCGGGCGACTCCGTAGGCGGCCTCATACAGTGCTTTGCCCTTGGCCTTCCCGCCGGACTCGGCAGCCCGGATTTCGACGAGAACATCGAAACCGCCGTGGCCCGTCATGTCTTTGCCGTGCCCGCAGTCAAGGGGCTTTCCTTCGGCGCCGGATTTGCTCTGGCTTCCATGCGCGGAAGCGAAGCCAACGACGCCTTTGTGCCGGGCAATACGCTGCATACCCGCACCAACAACAACGGCGGCATCAACGGGGGCATCACCAACGGCATGCCCGTGGTGTTCACCGTGGTCATCAAGCCGACGCCTTCCATAGCCATGGAGCAGGACACCGTGAACATGCAGAACGGCGAAGCCGCCAGACTCACCATCACGGGCAGGCATGATCCCTGCATTCTTTCCCGCGCCGTTCCCGTCATCGAAGCGGCCTGTGCGCTGGCCCTTTCGGACGTTCCGGGAGTCCTGGCATGAAGAACCTCGTCCTCATCGGTCTTTCCGGCTGCGGTAAAAGCACCATAGGCAGGCGCCTTGCCCGAAGGCTGCACATGCCTCTTCTCGATACCGATACCATGATCGTGGAAAGAGAAAAGCGTGCCATTCCCGACATCTTCGCCTCCGAGGGAGAAAGCGGTTTCCGCGACATAGAATCCGCCTGTGCCCGGGAAGACGCCGCACGAGACGGGGTCATCATCTCCACCGGCGGGGGCATGATACTGCGCCGGGAAAACATGGAGGCTCTTTCCCGCAACGGCCTTGTGGTATTCATCGACAGGCACCCTTCGCACATTCTGCGTTCCACGTCCCTCGGCGACCGTCCGCTGGTGCAGAACGACCGCGAAAAGCTTTTCCGCCTGTACGCCGCGCGCATAGCCCTGTACCGGCAGTACGCCCATGTGACCATTCCCAATCAGGGCGGCCCGAGAACACTCAAGCAGCGTCTTCTCCAGATACTGCGCCACTACCGCCGCAGCCATCCTGCGCCTGAAGTACGGAGCCTTCCATGAGCAGCAATATTCTGAACGGCAAAAAACTGGCCGTCATCGGTGATCCCATAGAACACAGTCTCTCCCCGCTCATTCAGCAGGCCATGCTCGATGAACTCGGCCTGAGCTGCACCTACGGACGCATTCATGTGCCTGCCGGAACCGTGGCGGCCTGGCTGCCCGGCACGTCCGATCTGAATCTTGCGGGATTCAACGCCACCATGCCGCACAAGACCGATCTCGTTCCGCTCATGGATACGCTCTCCGACGACGCCCGCATGTACCGTTCCGTAAATACCGTGGTCATACGCGACGGTCACTTTCACGGATACAATACCGACGGTGCCGGCTTTCTGCGTTCTCTGCTCGACGAGGGCATACGCCCCAAAGGCCGCCGCATTGCGGTGTACGGAGCAGGCGGAGCCGCCCGTTCCGTCGTGCTCAAGCTGAACGCCGAAGGCGCGGCACGGATCACCGTGTGCTGCCGCACTCCGGCCAAGGCGGAAGAACTCGTCCGGGCCTCGGAGCGCATACGCGCTGCCGCCATCGGCAGCGAAGAATGCCGTCAGGCTCTTTCCGAGGCGGAAATCTTCATCAACTGCACGCCGCTCGGCATGCAGGGCGTTTCCGCCCAGTTCGACGGCTTCGATTTTCTCGATGCCCTGCCCGCAGGAGCACCGGTATGCGATCTCATCTACCGCCCGCTCAGAACAAGGCTTCTGGAAGAAGCGGAAAAACGGGGGCATCCCGTCATGAACGGTCTCGGCATGCTCATTCATCAGGCCATTCTGGCTCTGGAGCATTTTTCCGATCTGTCGCTTGATGCCGACCTCATGAAAGATGCCGTCATGAAACGACTTCTGCCTGCATTGCATCAGTAATCGTTACACATCTCCTCAAAAAGAGCTGATCACAGGCTCCTTGCTCCGTTTCCCTCTACGCAAATCACCGACGTTCAGAAAACTCCCGGCCCGCCGGGAGTTTCTGTTTAAACGAAAAACGGGAGAGGATAATATCCTCTCCCGCGGATCTGTTCCCATCAGAACCGGACTAAGTCCATACTGAATTAGAACTTGTACTGGAGCTGCATGGCGAGCTTCCAGCCGTCGTCGTAGGAAGAAGCACGGCTGGCGAACTTGTCGTTGTCATGCGTTTCGAAGTTTTCGTTGATGTAGGCAGCTTCGAATTAGGCAGACAGGTTCTTGTAGATCTGATAGGTGGTGCTGAAGTCGAATTCCACCATGGAGTCGTCGGTGGTCATGTAACGATGAGGATCCTTGGTGGCCCAGCCGGCGTCGGCATCGTTGGTACCCATGGCGTACACAACGGCGATGTTGTGAGTCAGATCTTCCAGGAAGGAGATACCGGTCATGCCGAGACGGACGCCCCACAGGCCCTGGCCGTTCTTGTTGTTGTAGGAGTCGTTATCCTGAAGGCCCGCAGAGCCGTTGAAGAAGGCATAGGAGCCCTTGAAGCGGCCGCCCTGAGAAGGCATGTTGCCGGCATAACGGTAAGGAGCGCTGTCGCTGTCACCGGAGCCGTAGAAGGCGAGCAGTTCAGGAGTACCGTAAGCGGTCTTGTAGGACACGCTGCCTTCAGCAAACCAACCGTGCTGGCTGGGAGTTTCGGTACCGTCGGTGAAGTCCTTGTCGCCGTACACGAAGCTCAGCTTGGCATTGAAAGGATCATACAGAGACATTTCGCCGGTGGCACCGACCCAGAAGGCGTTGGCGGCCAGATCCAGGGTGGAGTTGTTGTTGGCGTCGATGTTGTAGGTGCCGGTACCATAAGAAGCATAGGCGGCGAAAGGCGTGAAGCGGAAGCCGTCGAAGGTCATGTCAGCGATGAGGGCGAACACATCCAGCTTGTTGGTCTGATCGGTGTCATACACATAATACTTGGCGTTATCGTAGTTTTCCCTCCGATCAAAACGACCCCACCAGGCGGTCAGAGCGAGCCAGTCGGTCACAGGAGCGTTGATGGAGATACCGTCAACAGGATCCTTGGACCAGATAGCGGTGTTCTTGCCGTCGGCAAGAGCAGGCAGAGCGAGGTCCTGACGACCCATACGAACCTTGACGGCAGTGGAGGGGATGACCCAGTCCACATAGGCACGATACAGGGTCACATCCACACCGCTACCGTCAAAGCCGGTGCCGCCCATGTAGTTGTTGCTGGCGTCACGCT
This sequence comes from bacterium, assembly GCA_037303805.1. Lineage (GTDB taxonomy): Bacteria > Desulfobacterota > Desulfovibrionia > Desulfovibrionales > Desulfovibrionaceae > Mailhella. Next base: position 9,964 of record JAXVQY010000329.1, read on the forward strand.
TGCTTTCGTCGTCATTGCGGCCCCAGTCCCATTCAGAGTTGGTCTGGAAATAGGCGGACAGATTTTCGGACACGGAAGCGGTCATGCCGATACGAACGAGCTGACGAGCACGGTCAAAGCTGCCGCTGTCCTTGGCGAAGGAGTTGGGGTTGCTGCCCCAAGTGTACTGGAAGGTATACAAGCCGTCCATCTTGATATCAACAGCGGAAGCAGGAGCAGACGCGGCAAACACCATGCCGGCAGCCAGAAGAAGCGTAGTAAGCTTTTTCATTTTGTCATTCCTTTGAAAAAATTTGGTTAATTAACACCGTTATGGAAAATCCCTCTTTTTCCATGAGCGGAGCTTAGAATTAAGTCGTTAATTAATCAATAAAAAAATGTTAACAAAATGATAATTTTTAAATAATCGTCCAAAAATTTTTATAACAATGCCGTCATTTCAAGGAGTTAGCCGGAACAAAAAAACAGACTTTTCTTCTTTTTCCTTTTTCAGCCTTAAGATAATTTTATATAACCATTTGAAATATCAAATAATAAAATTAAATACTCCACAAAAGTGTCAACACCTGTCCACGGTCTCCTATAGAAATCTGGTCACCGTGCGCCGTGCCCGACGAAAAAAAAAACAGTGAAAAAGAGTTGCCGAACGGTCAGAAAGCATGCCTTCCGTGTTGAAATTTTTGGATCCTGAAAGGAGGAGCACGCCTCTATTTTTAAGGAAGGAAAGTTTGAAACAGGCTTCTGCTGCACGCACCTGTCCTTCACACATCCTCTTCTGGCCGCCGGTCTTCCCCTTCAAGCGTTTTTGCGGTAGCACTGGCAGAAACATGATTAATTAAAGGAAGTATCCATGAGTAAAGAATACGATCCCCGTATGCATACGGCTGAACATACGTTGAGCGGAGTTCTCATTCGGCGTTACGGATGTCCCCGCTGTTTCTCCACCCACATCAATGCCAACAAGTCAAAGGTCGATTTTCACTTTCCTCATGACCTCTCTCCGGAAGACGTGCAAAGCATTACGGAGGAAGTAAACAAGGCACTGGCTGCGGATCTGCCCGTCATCGCCAGAGAGATGCCCCGTGAGGAAGCCGCCCGCAAGTTCAATCTCTCCCGTCTGCCCGAGAGTGCGGGCGATACGCTGCGCATTGTTTACATAGGCGATCCCGACTCTCCGGAAGGTGCGCTTGATGCCTGTCCCTGTATCGGAGAGCATGTCTCCCATACGGCGGAATGCGGCACTCTGGTATGGGTATCTCATGAATGGAAACCTGATGACGGAGGTATCCTTCGCATACGTTTCAAATTGGAAAAGTCCTGCTGAACACGGCAGGTAAAAAGCGTTGCCGCATGATACAACCGCCGGTCTTGCGGCAGCCTCGAATCTGCCGGAAAATCGTGCCTTAATTTCCCCATTGCCTGCGTTTCCGGCCGATGACGCACAGCCCCCATCCGGGGGCGGACGAACACCATCGTCTTTCCGAGGCATCGGACTTTTGTCCGCTGCCTCTTTTTCTTTCTCCATACGGCTGCCGATGCTCCTGGATAGCTGTGCAGCGCACGTCACCATCATACGAAAGCCAGCTGGCTCCCTCTCCGTATCGGTGCCTGCCGGGTACTGCCGTTCCGTCGAAAAAATCCTCTTTCAGGTGTTCTGCGCTGATCGAAAACTGATCTCCAGGCAGCACGGTTTCACCGAACGCGAGCTCTTTCGATGACGCCGTTTCTCCATAAAAAATCATTGTGATATACGACAGTTATCTCCATGAATATCTTGGAGTGCGTAAAAAAACTCTTTCCTGTAAAAAATTTAATATTTTTAAGTTGACATTGAAATTCATTTTCATTATTGTTCTTTTCAACAGGGAACAAGAAGACGACTTCCATGTCTCTGTCTTCTGCCGTTATCCGGCAATGCAGCACACGGCAGTGTTCCCGGATGCTGATCCTTGACAATATCATAGAGTTCGTACGACCGATGCGGGACATCAGGTATCGACCTCCCCCCTCAGCCGTCTGACGATGGCTTGACCCGGCATCTGCCGGAGGCGTCAGACGGCAAAATTTCGGCAGAGTTTTTCCTCTGCAACATATTGGAATATGACCGGGTCGTATTCCGTGCTGAGGTGTCAACCTCAGTCTCCTGGTGCGGCGAGGGCCGTTCCCCGTGGTGGGGAACGGCCCGAGACAACGTACCGTTTTATCGCGAGCCCATAGCAGCATGGAGCGTCCGAGCGACTTCATGCATCCATACAAGAACGCCGCAGACTCCGAGGTGGCGTTCCCGCCGGAACACATGTCTGGGTGTTCCGGCAAAATTTACCTGTCTGGACAGACAGGAAACGGACGACGAGTCCATCATCCTATTCGCCATACTTTCCGTGAAGAAACAGGTAATTCCGGAAAGTACTCCTCCGCATTGCCGGTATGCATTCCACGGCATGCCGGCAAAAATTTGCTCTGAAGCCGCAAGGCTTCAGTCTCCTCCCCCCTGCCGGACTTCTGACTCACAGCAGATGTCCGGCCGAATTTCTGTCCTGCATTCATTCCGCATAGTGCGGAATGTATACTCCTGGTCAGCACGGCGGAGCAAGACGGCACGTCTCCGCCGTGCAAAATACGAACTCGTATCCCCTCGGGAGCGAAGGCCGTCCGTTTCCGGCATGGGGTCGGCGACGGACCGCTGCCCTATGACCTCCGCTTCCGGGGCCTTTTACTGGAGTAAATTATGAAGGTTCTCATTGTGTACGGTTCCACGACTGGCAATACCGCAGGCATTGCGGAGGCTCTCGGAGAACAGATCGGCAATGCCGGTCACGAAGCAACGGTACTGAATGCCGCAGATGCCGCCGCTGACGGCCTGTGCAACGGCTATGACGCTGTCCTTTTCGGATGTTCCGCCTGGGGAACGGACGAGGTGGAAATGCAGGATGACTTCAACACTCTGTTTGAAGAATTCGATTCCATCGGGGTCAGCGGCAAGAAGGTCGCCTGCTTCGCCAGCGGCGACAGCAGCTTTGAACATTTCTGCGGAGCTGTCGACGTAATGGAAAACCGTCTCTCCGGCCTGGGCGCCATCATCATGGAAGAAGGTCTCAAGGTGGACGGCGACTATTCCGGCAACAAGGATGAAGTCGACAACTGGGGCAGACGCATTATCGCAGATCTGTAGCCGTCGGACATCCGGGCAAGTAGGCTCCTTTTTCCGACCACGACAGATGCCCCCTGCCTGAGGCCTCTCTCCGGCACACGGAAACGCATGATGCCGTCGGAAACGGGAAACTGTTCTGTACACCACAGGGTGCACAACCGGAACGCATGCTGTACACGGGGATCGGCCTGAAGCCGATCCCCTGTTTTATGGTGTTCTTCCCGACAAAAACGTTTCGGTCAACGATTCTTTTCATATATTTGTTTTATAATTCACAAATAAGACCTCTTTTCGAAAAGAACGAGACTTTTTTGCGGCAACCGGTACGTGCTGCAGACAAAAGCGATACAAAAAAATCTTCTGCCGAGTTTGTACCTCTCCGGGGGAGGGAACCGACTGTCTACCCGTCAAAAATCTTTCTGCCCCACAGCTTTCAGGACATTATTGTTTTTTCGGACTGCGAGCTCTGCAGGCCAAGCAACCGTATTTTCCTTGTCCATCACTGGACATGCCTGCGGAAAATGATACGTTCCTACCATGGTTCCACGCTGACTTTCAGAGGAAATACCCTCAGGAATGCACATTGCCATGGAGGAAAAGACGATGGGACATTCCCAGCACGTAGATATGCTGCATGGCCCTTTGATGGGCAAACTGATCCTGTTTGCTCTGCCTATTGCCTTTAGCAGTATCATACAACAGCTGTTCATCTCCGCAAACGTCGCCGTCGTCGGGCACTTCGTGGGGGCACAGGCCGTAGCCGCCGTCGGCGGAAACGGCCCCATAGTCAACCTGATCATCAACCTCTTCCTCGGACTTTCCGTGGGGGCCAACGTGGTCATCGCCCGGTATGTCGGCCGGGAAGACAAGGAAGAATGTCAGTCGGCCGTGCATACCGTCATGGCCGTGTCGATACTGAGCGGATTCTTTCTTCTGGCAGCAGGACAGTTTCTTGCGCCTCTCATGCTCACTCTGGTCGCCGTCCCCGAAGACGTCATGGATCTGGCCATCCTGTATCTGAGGATATACTTCCTCGGTATGCCGTTCATCATGATCTACAACTTCGGAGCCGCCGTTCTTCGAAGTGTCGGCGATACCAAAAGGCCCATGTACAGTCTGGTCGCCGCAGGAATCGTCAATGTCGGGCTGAGTCTGGTTTTCGTCCTTGTCCTCAACATGGGCGTCGCAGGCGTCGGTTTCGCCACACTCTCAGGCAACGTCGTCAGCGCCGCTCTGGTCGTCTACTTCCTTCTGAACGAAGACGACCTGATTCGTCTGTCCATACGAAAACTTTCCATAGCCAGAGTACACCTCGTCAGAGTCATTAAAATAGGCGCTCCGGCCGGTCTGCAGGGCATGATATTCTCCCTCTCCAATGTCTGCATTCTGTCCGGCATCAACAGCTTCGGATCAAGCACGGCGGCAGGTTCGGCCACAGCCATCAACTTCGAGTTCATTTCCTACTTTTTCATCAATGCCTTCTGTCAGGCCGCAGTCACCTTTACCAGCCAGAATTATGCCATGTGCCAGCTGAACCGCTGTCGGAAAATCTTCCGCGAAGCCATGGCCTGCGGCATCGTGCTCTCCGGTCTGACCTGTCTGATGTTCACGTTCGGAGCAGCCTTCTTCACGGGACTCTACACCAGTGATCCCGAGGTCATACGCCATGCCACGACACGAGTCTGCATTGTCGAAAGCATGCAGTGGCTTTCCGCCACCTATGAAATCAGCGGTGCCGCACTCAGAGGTATGGGCGTATCCATGCTTCCGGCCATAGTCACCCTCATCGGATCGTGCCTGCTGCGTATCGTTTGGGTTTACACGATATTCCGCATGTATCCCACCTATGAAATGCTGCTGACCGTCTATCCCGTGTCATGGCTCATTACCGGCATCATCATGCTTGTCGCCTATTTCCTCATCCGCAGAAAGCTCTTTTCAGAACGAGCCGAAGGCGGATACTGCAAGCCTCTGGACTTCTAATAAAAAGGAATTGATAACACGTTTTCTGTCGACCTGACGATTCACGCTCGTCAGGTCGACATTTTATATCCGTGCATCTTCTCCGAATGCCGGAATGAATCAAAAGTACAAACAGAATCGACTTTCTTCGATATGATTTCCATCACACCATAATGCATGAAAGCATATTTCATAACTTATCTGCTGGATTTACTTTTCCAACAACCAAACTCTTTGAGCTAAATCGAGTCATCCTGCCCTGCTGAATCATTAACAAAAAAAACGCCCTGTGAATTCACAAGGCGTTGATTACTTGATGGCGTCCCCAGGCGGATAAAAAGTTAACGATAACAAGATGAATTTATTATCTTT
>JAXVQY010000330.1:0-5979 GCA_037303805.1 bacterium
GTATTCGAAGTTGGCATAGCCCATACGGTCGGAACCGATGGTTTCACCCGTCTTCGGGTCACGCGGCGAAATATCGTCGTAGGAGTAACCGCGGATAGAACGGATACCGCCGATCCAGAAACGTTCGAAAACAGGAACGGTCTTGTCGTCGTCGGACTTATACACGGCTCCGGCCCGGCCGCGGACATGCAGGATGTTGGTATCGTTCAGGCCGTAGTAGAAGCCCGCTTCCACAACAGGTTTGAAGAAGCTGTCGTCACCGCCGGTCCAGGGACCGCCGTACTGCATGCTGACGGATACACGGGTACCTTCGGTGGGGAAGCTGGAACGGTTGGTGGTATCACGGGTAATGCCCACGGAGACCGTGCTCGCCCAGTGCTTGCCCTTGTAAGCCTGAATGATTCTGGAGGCGTGATCCGACATGTGATACAGATTATAATGCTCAAATCTGTAACCGAAGTTCACGCTGGTATACTCACCGATGGGATGGAACAGGCCGAGGCGGACACCGGTGGAACGCTTGTAGAAGTACGACCATTCTTCATCAATGGTATAAGGATTGACGGAGAAGCCCCAGTAGGTATCAAACAGGCGAGGGTTGACGAACGAGGCCTCCAGGTACTGTTCCGAGGAAGACGTATAGCCCGAAAGGCCGAGAGTATAGCCTCGCCCGAAGAGGTTGTTTTCCGTGATGGAGGCCATCACGCCGAACTTGTCATAGGTGGAGTAGCCGAAGCCCACGCTGACCACACCGGTTTCGGTTTCCTTGACGCCCATCTTCAGATCGACTTCTCCGGGGACACCGGTAGGAACCACCGTAGGATTGACTTCACTGAAATAACGGGTCTTTTCCAGTCGCTGGGCAGAACGGCGCATCTTGGCACCGCTGAACTGCTGACCGTCGGCCAGACGCATTTCACGCAGAATGACGTTGTCGCGGGTACGATCGTTGCCCTCCACTTCCACACGGCGGATATACTGACGTTCACCGGGCTTGATGGTATAGACGACATCCACCACTCCGGCATCGGGACGAGGATGCGGTTCCACGTTGACGTCGGCAAAGGCGTAGCCGTAGTCACTGTAAAAATCGGTAAGAGCCTTCACGTCGTTCTGGAGCACTTCCACATCGAAGTAGTCTCCGGCAGCCTGATGCTCATCCATGGAGATCTGCTGGCGGATCCGCTCCTCGGTATCGATGAGGTCGCCGCGCAGGATCACATCGCCAACTTTATAATGCACGCCTTCCCGGACACGGAAGATGACACGGATGCCGTCGTCATCATACACGACTTCAGGAGCCGCGACCTGTCCGTCCACATAGCCGTGCTTCATGAAGTACGCCTTGATGGACTGAGCATCACGCTCAAGAAGATCGTCCTTGAGCACACCCGATCCCGTGAACCACGAAAACATTCCTCTTTCCTTGAGGGAAAGAAAATCCTTCACATCATCGGGGGAAATTTCCTTGAGTCCTTCGATGGACACGTCCTTGATGTAAAGTTTGTTGCCTTCCTTGACCTTGAGCACCAGAGCGGCTGCGGCACCGTCGGAACGGGGCTGCACCTCATAAGTCACCTCGGCAAGATAAAAGCCCTGCTTATGGTACAGATCCGTCACCTTCTGCAGATCTTCGGCAAGCACCTTCTCGTTGAGAACGGAGTCGGTATGCGTAGACATCGCTTCGGTGATATCACCGATCTTTACGGCTTCGGAGCCTTCCACCCGGACTTCTGAAATCCGGGGCTTTTCCGCCACGGTGAACACCAGCACAGGTCCGGAAGCTCCGGGAATCACGTCGGCGCTTACGTCGTTGAAGTAGCCGAGGTCCCAGATATTACGCACGTCTTCGTCGACCTTTTCCTCACTGAGAGGCTCTCCCGTACGGGAAGCCACACGCATGAGCACTCTGTCTTCGTCAATGAACTTCAGCCCCTTGACCTTGATGTCGGCAATTCCGCCGGGAGCAGACTTGGCAGCGGCACGGGCAGGTGTCGTCGTATCCATCGACGCAACCATCTGGCCTACGAGGCTGTTGATCACAGGCTGAAGTTCCAGCAGGTTTGCCCCTTCCATGTGGAAGGCACTGGATCCGCTGGCCGAGGCGGGCACAAGCTGCATATCGAGGCTGAAGCCTTCTCCGAGCTGATTCAGGCTGCCGAACACAGCATATCCCGCACGCGCGGAACGGGCACGAGTTTTGGCACTCGACACGCTGGACGCCGAGCTTTTGGCAGAAGCAGATGTGGGAATGGCCGTGATGCCGTGGCTCTGAAATCCCTGACGCACCAGCGACGGAATATCTCTGGCCAGCTGCGACTGCGCCGACGGTGCATTGACGGCGAACGGCAGTATCAGCACACGGGTTTCGGCCGCATCGGCCGCACCCGCCCATACGAGAAGGCAGGCGGCAAGACAGGCCAGTCTAGAAAGAATGTTGCGCATAGAGCTCTCCCGATCTCAGTTCAAGGCTGCGGTCCATGCTGTCCGCAAGTTCCCGGTTATGCGTCACGATGACAAGGGTCATACCCGTATCGCGGTTGAGCTTGCGAAGCACTTCCGCCACGCGGGTTCCCGTCTTTTCATCCAGATTGCCGGTGGGTTCGTCCGCCAGCAGCACCTTGGGGCACAGCAGCGTGGCACGTGCTATGGCCGCGCGCTGCCTTTCTCCGCCGGAAAGTGTGGTCACATGGTGATCACGCCTGTCGGCCAGTCCCACCTTTTCAAGGGCTTCCGCCGCTCTTTCCAAGGCTTCTCTGCGGGGCATGCCCGCAATGATGGCCTGCATGGCCACATTTTCCACCGTGGTAAATTCCGGCAGAAGATGATGAAACTGAAACACGAATCCCAGTTCCCTGTTACGGAAATGGGCCGCCTCCTGCGCAGAGAGAGAAGAAAGCTCCCGCCCCTCGAAAAGCACGCTTCCGGCCGTCGCACGATCGAGAGTTCCGAGAAGATGCAGCAGCGTCGACTTGCCCGATCCGGAAGACCCCACGATGGCGAGAGCCTCTCCGGCACGGACCTCGAAATTGACATCCTTGAGAATGGTCAGTTCTCCAGCCGGACTTTCCACCTTCTTCTGCGCATGGCGGACGAGGTAAAGCGGGGTTTCCGCGTTCTCCAAGGGGGCATCCATGTCGTTATTCATAGCGAAGGGCCTCGGCAGGCACAAGGCGTGCGGCCTGTCTTGCAGGATAAATGGTAGCCACAAAACACATCAGCATCGACACCGCCCCTATGATGACGAGATCCAGCGGATCGATGATCACCGGCAGAGTATCCATCATGTATACGCCGGGAGGAAGTTCGATGAACTGGTACTTCTTCAGAAGCAGTGCCAGCACGATTCCTAGCACATAACCTATGGACGTGCCAACTGCTCCGATGATGGCTCCCTGCAGCATGAAAATGCGCCGCACAGCGGAGGCCGTCGCCCCCATGGACATCAATATGGCGATATCCTTGGTTTTTTCCATGACCAGCATGACCAGAGATGTGATGATGGAAAAAGAACCTACGAGAATGACCATGAGCAGCACGATGAACATGCCGAAACGCTCAAGCTGAAGCGCCGCAAAAAGATTGGCATTCATGTCTATCCAGTTGCGGGTATAGAAGGGAGGTCCGAGGCGTTCCGCCACATCGGCGGCGATTTCCCGGGCGGCATAGGGATCACGGACAAAAGCCTCCACGCCGGAGACGTGTCCGTCGGGAAAGCCCATAAGGTCCTGCGCCGCAGCCAGAGAAACATAGGCAAGCCGGCTGTCGAAATCGGACATGCCCGACTTGAATATGCCCTCCACCCGGAAAGAACGCATCTTGGGTACAAATCCGGCAGTGGTACGCTGGCCTGCCGGGGACATGAGATTCACGCGGCTGCCTACATGAAGGTTGAAGCGACGAGCCAGATCGTGCCCCACAAGCATGCCGGCGGGGCTTCCCTCACGGGAAAGATTTTCCACACCGCCGCTTTCCAGATGATGGAGCAGGGGCATGGACTCTCCCGCACTCAGAGGATCAATGCCGCGTACCACCAGACCTGTGGCTCCCTGCGGGGTGGAAAGCAGCACCTCCGCATACAGGAAAGGCGTGGCGGAAACCACGCCGGGAGTTTCTCGTATGCGGTCGATGACCTCGCCCTGCCCCTTTGCCGCGGCAGGTCCGAAGGCTCCGGCCTGTGTGGCCATGATCATGACATGTGGATTCGCGCCGAGGATCTTCTCCCTCATTTCCGACGTGACGCCGTTGTAAACGCTCATCACTATGACGAGCGCCGCCACACCGATGGCCACGCCGAGAACGGACATGAACGATATGATGGAGATGAACGTGCGCTTGTTCCGCGAAGTGAGATACCGCGAAGCAATGAACAGCGAAAACGACATGAATTTCCCCTTGTACGGGAGCTCCGGCGCAGAACGCCGGAGCGTTATTCCTCAGAGACTAAAGCTCGGGACGGAGCAGCGGGAACAGCAGCACCTCGCGAATGGTGGGCTCAACGGTAAGCAGCATGGTCAGGCGATCAATGCCCACACCTTCGCCCGCAGTGGGCGGCATGGCGTATTCCAGAGCGCGCAGATAATCGTTGTCCAGAGGGCAGGCCTCGTCGTCGCCGGCGGCTTTGGCTTCCACCTGAGCCTCGAAGCGAAGACGCTGATCCACGGGATCATTGAGTTCCGAAAAGGCGTTGCCGTACTCGCAGCCGCAGATGAAGAACTCGAAACGGTCGGTGATGTCGGGGTTCTTATCGTTGCGACGGGCCAGCGGAGAAATTTCCGCCGGATAGGCGTAGATGAAGGTCGGCTGCACCAGCTTTTCTTCCACGTCAAGATCAAAGAGACGGGACTGAAGTTTTCCGATCCCTTCATTCTCCATATACTTTTCCCCGCGAGACCGCAGATAGGCCCGCACGGCTTCCATGTCATTGTAGAACTCAGGCTTATGACCGCCCACTTCCTCCAGCGCCTGATGATAGGTCATGCGCTTCCAGCGGCCGGGGGTAAGATCGACTTCCTGTCCCTGATAGGTGATCACCGTACTGCCGCACACCTCTCGGGCAATATGGGCAAAAAGCTGCTCGGTCAGATCCATGAGATCTTCGAACGTGGCATACGACCAGTAGAATTCACAGGAGGTGAATTCCGGGTTGTGACGGGTATCTATTCCCTCGTTGCGGAAACAGCGGTTGATTTCGAACACACGCTCCATACCGCCCACGATGAGGCGCTTCAGGTACAGCTCAGGGGCAATGCGCAGATACAGATCAATATCGAGCGCATTATGATGCGTCACGAAAGGCTTGGCCGCAGCACCGCCCGCCAGGGCATGCAGCATGGGCGTTTCCACTTCCATGAAACCGTGCTGCTCCATGAAGCGGCGGAATTCCCGCACGATAAGAGAACGCTTGCGGAAAATTTCGCGGGCACGGGGATTCATCACGAGATCCACATAGCGCTGACGATAGCGGGACTCCACGTCGGTCAGACCGCTGTGCTTGTCGGGCAGGGCACGGAAGGACTTGCTGAGCAGACGCACGGTATCGCAGCGCAGGGTCAGCTCTCCGGTCTTTGTACGGAAAAGCCTGCCGGTTACACCCACGATGTCGCCGACGTCGAGTTTCTTGAAGGCTGAAAAGGCCTCATCACCCAGCACACTCTTCTCGGCATAGCACTGAAGGCGTCCGCTGCGGTCCATCACATGGAAAAAGATCACCTTTCCGAAGGAACGGGAAGACATCATGCGTCCGGCAAGAGCAAATTCCTCATCCAGTGCGGCAAGTTCCTCGTCGCTCATGGAGCCGTAGGCTTCGCACACGTCTCCGGCATTCTGCTTTCGCTTGAAATCATTGGGGTACAGCGGAATACCCGCGTCCAGGAGATCGCAGGCCTTGCCCACGCAGTTCTTTACGACTTCGTTCAGTTCGCCGTGATCGGCGAAATTCTCCAGCATGGGCATGAAATAGGCCGCATGTTCCGACTT
>JAXVQY010000331.1:0-1341 GCA_037303805.1 bacterium
AGCATACGGTTCATACCCGTAGTGTCGAGAGTTCAAATCTCCCCCTTGCTACCATAACAATAAGAAAGTCCAGGATTTTTCTTGGACTTTTTTTTATGTCTTCTCTCAAAGTAAAACGGCGTGTTCTCTCACCACTGCCACATAACACGTTTATCATCCCATTCGGAGTTTTCCCATGGCCTCCCCTTCCCGTCCTCAGCGCATTCAGGTGTTCGGTCACAAAAATCCAGATACCGATTCCGTCATCGGTGCCATAGCCCTTGCGGAGCTTCAGAACCAGAGAGGTATGCCCTCCAGCCCCAAGGTTCAGGGCAGCACCAATCCTGAGACAAACTTCGTTATGCAGCGCTTCAACATCAAGCCTCCTCGTATCATGGAAAGCGTCGCTGGAAGACAGGTAAGTCTGGTCGATTTTTCGGATCTGGCACAGGCTCCTCACGGATTTGAAAGCAGTACCATTGTCTCGGTCGTCGATCATCACAAGCTCGGCGATGTCACAACATCTTCCCCCTTGGAAATGTGGGTTTGGCCTGTAGGGTGCAGCAATACTATTCTGAAATCCATGTACGACTTCTACGGAGGCTATGTTCCTACCTATCTTGCAGGCGGTATGCTGTGTGCTATCCTTTCCGATACCGTTCTTTTCCGATCTCCTACCACTACTGATGCCGACCGTCGTGCCGCTGCCGAACTCGCTGAGATTGCAGGCGTAGATGACATCATGGAGCTCGGCATGGAAATGTTCCGGGCCAAGTCAGATCTGCATGACTCTGCGGACAATCTTTTCCAGCGTGACTACAAGGAATTTGAGATTAATGGGCGCAAGGTGGGCATAGGTCAGCTGGAACTTATGGATGCTGGTATGATCACTCCCATCAAAGCCGATCTGTTCAAGGCCGCTCGCAAGTTGCTGGAAGAGCACGGCTGCCACACCGTCATCTTCCTTGCCACCGATATTATCAAAGAAGGGTCACAAATGTTGGTGACCTCTCGAGATATATCCATGACGGAAAAAGCGTTCAACGTTGCTCTTGATACTTATCGAATGCCCAAAGTTCGAAACGTAGCACCGGCTTATGCTAAAGAAGACAGCTCTGAGTATCATGAGCATACGGGAGCTCCCGACGCTCCCTGGTCCGATACACTCGCCGAGAAATGGATGCCCGGCATGATGAGTCGTAAAAAGCAGGTCCTTCCCTTTCTCATGAATGCCTTTAATACACTTGACTAACCTGAAAAAAACAACTATCGTATCTCAAACAATGGCAAGGTAGCTCAGTTGGTTAGAGCATACGGTTCATACCCGTAGTGTCGAGAGTTCAAATCTCCCCCTTGCTACCA
>JAXVQY010000332.1:0-5920 GCA_037303805.1 bacterium
CGACGGAGGTCGATCCCGTGACCGAACCTCTGGAAAGAGAAAACTCCAGGCTCCCTTCATCGGCCCCGGCCGGGACATGCAGCGTCACGCGGCCTTTTTCCGGCCGGAGATTTTCCTCTTCGGTGACGAGGGCTCCTGCCGGGTACAGAATGACGGAAACGGGCCGAGCCTGTACTGTCAGAGGCGTGAAGAGAAGAAGCGCAGCAAGAAGAGAAAGCCGGAGTGTCATGATCATGCCTCGCTGAGTAGGGAGTTCAGGAAGTCCCGGCGCTTCTTTTTTTCTTCCATGAGAAAGGCACCGGTGATGGATGCCGGGTTGGCCATGATTTCCTCGGGCGTACCGGAAGCAATGATGGTGCCGCCGTTTTCACCGCCGCCGGGGCCGAGATCCAGAATGTGATCGGCGGAAAGAATGACGTCGGTATTGTGCTCGATGACCACCACCGTCGCTCCGCGCTCCACCAGCCGGTGCAGAACGCTGATGAGCTTGCCCACTTCGTGCATGTGCAGTCCGGTGGTAGGTTCGTCGAGAATGTACAGGGTGCGCGGCAGGGACTTCTTGCCGAGTTCGCGGGAAATTTTGATGCGCTGGGCCTCGCCGCCGGAAAGCGTGGTGGCCGCCTGTCCGAGGCGTATGTAGCCGAGTCCCACATCTTCCAGCACGCCGAGTCTGCGCTCGAGCGCGGGGTAGCTGGAGAAGAAGTCCCGGGCCTCGTGCACCGTCAGGTCGAGCACTTCGGAGATGTTCAGATCCTTGTAGCGGACTTCCAGAGTTTCACGGTTGAATCGGCGTCCCTTGCACACGTCGCAGGTGACGAAAATATCGGGCAGAAAGTGCATTTCCACACGAATCTGTCCGTCACCCTTGCAGGTTTCACAGCGTCCGCCAGAGACGTTGAAGCTGAAGCGGCTTGCCGTGTACCCGCGTTTTCTGGCATCGGGCGTCATGGCGAATATCTTGCGTATGTCGTCGAATACTTTGGTGTAGGTGGCGGGGTTGGACCTCGGCGTACGACCGATGGGCGTCTGGTCGATGGAGACGATGCGTTCTATCTGCTCCAGACCTTCCACGCCCTTCATGGGGCCGGGCTGTTCGGTGCGCAGGCCGCAGTGACGTGCCACCCGGCGATAGAGCGTGTCGATGACGAGGGAACTTTTGCCCGAACCCGAAACGCCGGTGACGCAGGTGAGTACGCCCAGCGGAATGGCGCAGTCGATGTTTTTGAGATTGTTGGTGGTGACGCCGCGCAACGTGAGGAACTTGTCGGATCTGCGGCGGCTTTCCGGCACAGGAATGGTGAGGTCGCCGCGCAGGTAACGCGCGGTGAGGGTATCGGAGTGTCTGATAAGGTCCTTCACCGTTCCGGCAAAGACGAGTTCGCCGCCCTGTGAGCCGGAACCGGGACCCATTTCGAGCACGGTGTCGGCTTCGCAGATGGTGGCCTCGTCGTGTTCCACCACGAGCACGGTATTTCCGCGTTTCTGAAGGCTGCGCAGGGTGCGGATGAGGCGTTCGTTGTCGCGCGGATGCAGACCGATGGAAGGTTCGTCGAGCACGTAGGTGACGCCCACGAGACCGGAACCGAGCTGAGAGGCCAGACGTATGCGCTGGGCTTCACCGCCGGAAAGCGTGACCATGGAACGTCCCAGCGTAAGATACTCCAGTCCCACGTTGACCATGAAGCCGAGACGGAAGGTCAGTTCCTTGATGAGCGGCTCGGCAATGAGGGCGTGACGTCCCGTGAAGGAAAGTCCCTTCACCCATGCGAGGGCGCGCTCTATGGAAAGGTTGCAGAACTCCTCGATGTTGAGTCCGTTCACGCGCACGGAAAGAGCCTCCTTTCTCAGGCGCGTGCCGTGGCAGGTGGGGCACTCCACTTCGTAGCTGTAGCGGCTCAGGATATCGCTCCAGGCGTCACCTCTTTTCATCCGCTGTTCAAGCAGGTACATGACACCCGGCCAGTGGGAGGTGGAAAGAGGTTCTTCACCGCCGTCACGGTTGAGACTGGTACCGCCCATGAAGTTGCGGCGAAGGCTCCCCGTGCGGGTGATCCCTCCGGCCTCACCGTTGAAGAGCGCTTTTCTGGCCTTCTCGGAAAAGTCTTTGAGAGGCGTGTCCATGGTGAAGCCCTGTCTTTCGCCGAGCGCCTCCAGAGCCTTGCCTATCTTGGCCATGAAATAAGGCGAGGAGAAGGGCGCAAGCGCGCCTTTTCTGAGAGAGAGCGTTTCGTCCGGGGCGATGAGTCCTTCGTCGAAGGCCACCACCGTCCCTATGCCGAGGCACTGCGGACACGCGCCCTGCGGGCTGTTGAAGGAAAAAAGCTGCGGGGAAGGCACGGGAGCACTGACATGACATTTCGGACAGACGGACTCCGTGGAGTGCACGATGTCCGGTTTCCCGGGCACGCTCACGATGACGCGGCCCTTGCCGTAGCGCAGAGCCAGTTCCACGGAGTCGGCAAGACGGGTACGCATGTCTTCCTTGATGACGAGGCGGTCCACCACGAGGTCGATGCTGTGTTTCTTGTTCTTGTCCAGCGCGGGAACTTCGTCCAGATTGTAGATCTGCGCCTCTTCGCCCAGCGTGGCCACGCGCACGCGTACGAAACCTTCCGCCTTCAGCTTTTTGAATCTGTCGGCATGTGTTCCTTTCTGAAGCTCCACGAGCGGGGCCATGAGCATGATGCGTTCGCCTTCGGGCATGCCCATGATTTCGGCAATGATTTCATCGGAAGCCCTCGCTTCGATGGGGGCGCCGCAGTGGGGACAGTACACCTTGCCGAGGCGTGCGAAGAATACGCGAAGAAAGTCGTAGACTTCCGTCACCGTGCCCACGGTGGACCGGGGATTGTGAGCGGTGGTCTGCTGTTCCAGAGAAATGGCCGGAGACAGGCCTTCGATCTTGTCCACCAGCGGTTTGTCCATTTTTGGCAGGAACATGCGCGCGTAGGTGGAGAGCGACTCCACGTAGCGGCGCTGTCCTTCGGCGTATACGATGTCGAAGGCCAGCGTGGACTTGCCCGAACCGGACGGGCCGCATACGACCACAAGCTGGTCGCGGGGAATGTCGACGTCGACGTTTTTGAGATTATGCTGACGGGCACCCTCGATATGGATGCAGGGTCCCTTTGTTTTTCTGGGGGTCATGGTTGTCCTTGTTGGTCATGGCCGGGCGGACGCACTGCCCTCAAGGCGTCGTTCAGCTCCGGCCTTTCTTCAGAATCGTGATGCGGCGCACCACATTTTCATAATAAGGATCGTGTTCGGTAATGGCAACGGACCGTTTGTGACGGTTTTGCATGCGCATGAGAATGACGTCGAGCTTCTGCATCTGACGTACTTTTTCCGCACCTTCCTCGCAGTGTTCGAGCAGATCGAGAATGGTGTTTATTTCCTTGCGGTCCGCAATTTCCGGCGGCAGATACCCTGCGTTTCGAAGCACCTTGTAGGCCATGCGGAGTTCTCCGGGCACGGTGCTGTCATCCTCGAAAGCGAGGGGCTTGCCTTCACCGGGAAGATGGTCGAAGGCGCCTTCCTTCTGCGCCGCCTGAATGCGGCGTTCGGCCTGGGCGGCCATGAAATTCAGAAAATCTTCCGCCATGCCTTCCTCCCTTGAGATGTGTTTTCTATATCCCGGAGCGGCGGCTTTTTCAATGTCCGGCTGGGACAGGGCTGCCGTCGGGAGAAAGGACGGGAAGAAAAAAGTCTGCCATGTCAGAGGAATGGACATTATTCCGTTCGGAACGGCGTTCCCGTACAGTCTGGGACGACAAAGCGGACGTCGGAGCCGGTTCACGGTATTCCGACGTCCGCCGGAGGGAGGAGGACGTATATTTTTTCATGGAGCCGCCCGTGTATCCGGGGGAGGTACACGGACGGTATTCCCGCAGCCGTATGCGGGAAACGTCGACGGTCATCGGGCCAGATAGCGCCGGTAGTCGATGCCGTATTTCTTCATCTTGTAGTAGAAAATGCGATACGTGATGTCGATGTCACGCGCAGCCTGATGAATATTGCCGTGACTGCGGGACAGGGCTTCTTCCAGTCTCTTTTTCTCCAGCAGGCCGACTTCTTCGTGAAAGCTCAGAGGACGGCCCGTCGGCTCTTCGGTCACGTCGCCGGAATCGGCAGAGCGCAGTCCCGGCGGAAGATGACAGGGGCATACCAGATCGCCTTCACAGAGCAGCACGGCGCGTTCCATGGCATTCTGCAGTTCGCGGACGTTGCCCGGCCAGCGCCATGCCAGCAGTGCGTCCGCCGCCTGAGGAGAAAGTCGTCTTGCAGCACGGCCGTAGTTTCTGGAGAACATGTGGAGAAAATGTTCCGCAAGGGGAAGAATGTCTTCCTTTCTTTCGCGCAGAGGCGGCAGAAAGAGCGGGAACACGTTGATGCGGTAGTAGAGATCCTCGCGGAACAGACCTTTTTCCACCAGACGTTCCAGCGGCTGATGCGTGGCGCAGATGAGACGTACGTCAACCTTGACCGGGCGTTCGCTGCCGAGACGCACGATTTCACGCTCCTGAATGGCGCGCAGCACCTTGGCCTGAGCGGGCAGGGAGAGATCGCCTATTTCGTCGAGAAACAGTGTTCCGGTATCGGCCTGTTCGAACACGCCGCGCCGTGCCTGCTGCGCACCGGTGAAGGCTCCCTTCTGCCAGCCGAAAAGTTCTCCTTCCACCAGATCCGCAGGAAGAGCCGCGCAGTTCATTCTGATGAAGGGCCGCGATGCCCTCGTGCTGCACTGATGAATGGCGGAGGCCATGAGTTCCTTGCCCGAACCGGATTCGCCGCGGAGCAGTACGGTGGTCTGACTCGGGGCTACCTGAGCGACATGATGGAGGACATGATTCATGGACTTGGAAAGTACCACGATGGAAGGCATGGTCTGGAGCACGGACGGCAGAGGCTTGTCGTCCTGCCGGGTGTAATGTCCGTTCTGACGGATCATGTCCTCCTGCAGGCAGGCCACCTGATGTCCCACAAGCGCAGCCACAACCTCAAGAAGGCGACAGCGCAGCCGCAGGACTTCGGGATCGGCCATGGGTGTGTCGACGCTGAGCGTTCCCACGGTCACGCGGCCGGAACCGGGTTCGCCGGAACGGGCCTGCGTGGTGACGGGCACACAGATGAAAGCCAGAGTGCGGAGCTGCTCTTCGCTGCGTTCGAAAAGCCGATTGAGAAAATCGGGGTGGCTTTTCATGCAGTCCACGATGATGGGCTTGCCGGAGGCGAATACCTGTCCCGTTATTCCCTTACCCGGAGCGTAGGTGAGATGGGGAACGGAAGGCTGCCCCTCGGCCATGGACAGGTGCAGACTTCCGTTTTCCGGGTTCTGTACCACGATGTGAGGGCGCTCGAAGGGCATGTCGCCGGAAAGAGCACAGAGCACCCGGCGCAGGACTTCCCGGAAGGGAAGTCCCGGTTCAAGGCAGTGTACGATGTCGCGCAGACTGTCCAGATAGGGTTCGAACGAGGTAGGAGAGAATTCGTGGTCGGGCATGGGAGTGATCCGTGGACGGACGTAACATCCGTCAAGTTTTCAACAGCGGTCGGAAATTCGGCCGGAACGGCGGACGCGGGGGCCGCACCCGCATCCGCCGGGAGCCGTCATGTCAGCTCCGTACGGAATGGAGCACACGTTCCAGCCGATCGAGAGCGGTACGTGTGAGTTCCGGCGTATTGAAGGCCGTCAGACGGACATAGCCTTCGCCGCTGGCGCCGAAGCCCACACCGGGGGTGCAGACCACGGCCGCCTTTTCCAGCAGCAGATCAAAGAAGGCCCACGAGTCCATACCGCCGGGCGTTCTGAGCCAGACGTAGGGGGAATGCACGCCGCCGAAGGCCTCAAGTCCGAGATCGGCACAGGTCTTGAGCATCATGTCCGCGTTGCTCTGATAGATGCCGAGAACGGCACGCATCT
>JAXVQY010000333.1:0-23810 GCA_037303805.1 bacterium
TCGCGCCAGCCCTGCACCGTGATCTGGACGGAAGTGCCGTCGGCCCGCCGGGTAGTCATTTCCCACTGGGCGCGCTGGCGCATATAGGCCACGCCACCCTGCTGACTGGCTCGAATGACCAGAGGACGGTAGCGCGGTATCTGCTCATCTGTGACTTTGGCCTTGACGGAGCACGCCTTGCCGAACTCCTTGTCTGTTCCCTGCTTCTGACCGGTGACGATATATTCGGAAAACCGTTCGGAAGCGTCACAGGTCACAGAAGCGGAAAGCACGTTCACCCCTTCCTCCAAGACGGACGAAAGCGTTTCCTGCGCCAGCCTGGCCAGCCTGATACCACCTTTGCCGTCCGGCATGGCCACAAGCTCACGCTGCTTCAAAAGCCGCTGCATGGCTTCCGCCACGCTTTCCCCGGGCTGTATCTGGAACGCTGCAAAGGGCTGCCCCTGATTGCCTTCCAGTGTCACGGCTATCCCGAAATGGGAACAGAGTGCCATGCAGATATCCATGAGAGACGCGCCTTTCCAGCTGCCCGGCATGTGGACGGCGGATGCGTCCACAAGATCCGCGCTCCTGTCCCTTCCGGATACCGTTATTCCGTGCCTTCCGGCATCGAGAGACTGGGAAACGCTGTCGATGAAACCGCTGACGAGAGTATCGGATCCGCACGAAAGCACGCACTCCATGCCAGGAGCCAGAGGAAGAGACGAGCCGCCGTGCTGCACGCGATCCGCAAGGCCGAGAGAAAACGCCCCGGCCATGGCGTCCACGCTGCGGGTTGCCTGCAAGGACTCCCAGCCCGTCCAGTCCACACCGCCCACGGTCAAGGTGATATCATCCATCGATCAGCTCCAATACCTGGCCGCCCGGCACAAAACCGGGATGACGCAGGCCATTGCGTACAATAAGCTCCTCTTCAGCTCCGAGACCTCCTGTCCAGCGCCACACCACGGCCAGCGAGGGCATGACCTGTGTTTCCGTCACACTGATGACGTCGGGCAACGTGCGGGCTTTTTCCGCCATGGCCCGGAGTGTCACTGTCCTAAGATCAGAAAGAGCGGCAAAGGTTTCATCATCGGCTTCCATCTGGGCGGCGTCTATTGCGTCCAGAACAGCAGCCTGAAGATCCCCCGCCTCCTTCGTCGTGGAAGGCGTATAGCCGGCCGCCACGGAACAGGCTGCCGCCGTACACATCTGCCGCTGTACGTTGGCCATGACACTCTGCCCTTCAGCCGCCGCCTTGCGGGACGTGCCGAAGGCTGCGCTTACCGTCACTTCCGGAGCGACCTTCACCAGATCAAGCAGAGCGGCAGGACCAGAGCCGGAAGGCAGGTTTTCAACCCCGGTCTCTAGCATATCCCAGCAGGAAGCCCCGAAGCTTCCCGAAGAAATCATGCCCGTGAGCCAGCCGGCAGTGCCGACAAGCCCGGGCAGAGACGAGAGTCCTTCCGGTATGGCCAGAACACTTTTCACACTGCTGATGAAAACGCCGGCGGCTGTTTCTATCTGCGAAACCACCCAGGCTCCCTTGTCCATGTACTGCCCTACGGAATCGGCCAGAGCCTGCGCACGTTCTGCCGCCGCCTTCACTCTCGCAGATACCGAGTCCATGAGGTTGGGAGAGCCCGTCAGCCCGCCGGGCTTTTCCACCCGTACAAAGCGTGCCTGGAACTGCCAGAGACCGCCGTCTGCCGCGCTGTGCTGGGTACGTACGGGTCCGGCCAGAGCAACGTACAGGCTTCCGTACCACGGATGGACAAGCGTGCCCGGCCCGGGTTGCTGAAAGGCGGCTTCCAGAGCGTCGCGCTGCGCCATGTAGGACGATCCGGAAACGAATCCCTGCACGTCATAAAACTGTGGCGCTCTGCCCAAGTCTTCCGGATACGGCGCCGATCCGTTGGGGAACACGTGCAGCGCCGTGGACCGACCGAGTTCTCCGCCCGCCATGTAGACCTGAAACGGCACTCCCCGGAAGGACGCCTGCTGTATGCGAAGTTTCCATGCCTGCGCCATGTTACACTCCCGCAAAGGCCCAGCCGTAGCCCATGTTGTCGCGCTTCACCGTGACGGCATCGCTGGCCTGTCGCTCCACTCTGGCTTCCATACCGGCAGGAACGATAAGTTCCACCTTGTGTGTTACTTCCTTCTCCTCCTTGCGCACCGTCTCAGAAGATACCGTTCCGGAGCGGGCAAGATCAGAAAAACCGGAGGTTGTGCTTTCGGGCATGGACGGTTCCGCCTGAGCTTCCCGGCTGCCTCCCTTGGCGGCTTCCGCCAGTATCCGGGCGTTTTCCGGATCCATGAGTGCATCGGTGTCTTCAAGGTCTATACCGTGCAGATCGGCCGCATCCTGTACGTCGGCCACGCCCTGGACCGCGTTTTTTATCTCCGTGCAGAACTTCTTCATGCCGGCGGAAATTTCTTCCCAGTTGTTATAGAGCCACCATCCGGCCGCCACGAGCAGCCCTATGGCGGTAATGAATGCACCGATGGGATTGGTGGAAAGTGCCAGCCCGAAGCCTGCCACGGCCTTGCCGGCATTGAACAGAGACCGGATAAACGGCGTCCCCATATACAAGGCAACGAGCTTCAGGGCATTTTCCATGCCTATGGTCCGGTCGATAAAATCCGTACACCAGCCGAGAACCTTTCCGCCTGTAGAGAGCCAGCGTTCCGCACCGTCCAGAAAGGCAGGGATATTATCCGCTATTTTCTGAACCCACTCTCCGGTCTCTACCGCAACGAGCCCCTTGTTCAGCCTCAGCCAGCCTTCAAATTTCTCCATGATGGGCGTGAATACCGGCATGAGCTGCCGCCCTATGGCATTACGCAGACCGGCCACCTGGTTTCCCACACCACTCAGAGACTCCTGAAAACGCCGGGCATCACTGCGGGCCGTATCATCAAACACCATGCCCGCCTGCTCCGCTTCTTTTCCCAGCTCCCTGAGTCCGGAGGAGCCCTTGTTCAACACGGGAATGAGTTTGCGCCCCTCATCGCCCAAAAGCTCTATGGCCAGCTTCGTTTTCACCGCGCCGTCCTGCATGCCGGAAAAGGCGTCGGCTATCTCCATGAGCACCTGTGCCGAGTTCTTCATCGTGCCGTCGGCGTTCTTCACCGAGACGCCCAGTGCCTTGAACATGGCGGCAAGGTCGTCCGAGTCTCCGGCTTCCACCATCTTTTCCGTAAGATCGGAAAGGATGTCGGTCATGTTCTCCGCTTCCACGTTCACAGTGGATGCGGCGTATTGCAGCTTCTGCAAGTCTTTGGCGTTCACGCCCAGGGCCACGGCCGAACGCTCGGCAGCCTGCGCCTGCTCTGCCGTAGCAGAGGCAAGCGCAAGCATGCCGCCGGATGCACCGCCCAAAAGAAGCGTCATTTTACCAAGAGCGCCTGTCAGACGATCAAGGGACTCCATGGCACCGTCACCTATCCCTGCAACGGCGTCGGCAACGTCACCAGCTGCGCCGGCAACCTTGCTCAGTCCGCTCCGTTGGCTGAACCGTGAAACCTGCGCCTGCATGCGACTCACGGCTCCGGTCGCCGACTCAAGCTTTGCGTTGAACTTGGCGAACGCGGAAGAGAACTTGTCATAGGCTCCTATGACAAAATCTATGGAGACTTTATTTTTTGCCATGGTTCTTCTCTTTTCCGTATGCGGCCAGGCATCCGGCCCAGAACTTGAGTTCCGGGCCGGTCATGGCCATGATCTCACTCGGCGGCGTGTGGCATTCCGCCAGAAGAAAGCCTGCGGCTATTCGCCAGTCGTCCGGCCATTCCCTAAAAAAGGCGTGGCCGCCTCCATAACGCGGGCGATATCGTCCCCTTCCAGACGCATGATGATCTGTCTGTCCTGCCCGGTAAGTCTGCCAATGATGCGGGCCATGTCCGCCATGGTGAGAGAACCGGCTGGCGTATCCGCCATGTCGGAGAAGCGAACGCGGCGGGTGAACTTCAGTTCCGTAATGAGTTCGTCCCCGAACTGCACAGGATAGTTCAGCGTCACGGTGACGGGAGTAACGTCGTTCATCACTTCACCTCCTGAGCGCGGCTCTTGGATTCAAAACGAATGGGAATTTCCGCTTCTTCGGTGGACGCCGTGCCGTCGCCCGCGAACCACGCCCGGGAAAGCGTGATGATCTTGCCGTTGTTGAGCTCCAGCGTGACGGTGCATTCATCCGCACCGACAAGAGCTTCCAGATCAAGATCTTCCCTGTCGGTCACGGCGCCCTCGATATAGGATACCTGCGGCGTTTCCTTGTAGCCGTGCACGCCGTCGGCGCCGATGATGGCCTCTCTTACGTCAAGGCCGAGATTGTACGAAAAGCTGCCCTTTGCCTCATAAAGCGTACCGTCCACCTTGAAGGAAATACGGCCCGCACGGCGGTTGCCTATTGCCATGATGATGCTCCTTTACAGCCGGAACTGAATCTGCACCGCGGCCACGCGGAACTGGTTGACGAGATCGGGAGTAATAAGCCAGTCCAGACGGTTCACATCGTCAACATTGCGCTCACAGACAAGGCCTGCCTTGAACTTGGCCATGTCTTCCACAAGGCCGAGCTCCTGCCAGTCCTGGAAGGCGGCCACGGCTTCGGCCCGGCCCTGCTTCGGGGTCATGATCGCCTGCCCCGGCGCTATGGTTTCCGTGTCGCCGGCCAGCTTGTGGCGGGGATACTTGCGCAGGATGCGGGAACGGAAGTCGTAACGGAGATACGAGAGCGTGAGCAGCGTGTTCACGTCCTGATAACTGGTATCCGCCGCGCCGGTGGACGTGGTGAGATAGTTGGTCACCATGCGCTCAATGGTCACATTACCGCCGGCATCGGTCACCGTTGTGGCGATGCCGGCCTTCAGCAGCAGGTTGCGTTCTTCAAGGGTAAGCCGGTCTTCCTGCGCCGGCGCAAGATCGCCGGCAATGGTCAGCGTCTGGAACGGCCGCGCAGGGTCGTTGTTGCCGTAGTAGGCCACCAGCGCCGCCACGGCCGCAGCACGCACTGCCGGAAGCGTGGGAGTTTTGCAGGCTTCCACAATGGAGATATGCGCGTAGTTCCCCTTGTCTTCCCCGCTGCCGAACTCCTGAAGATCGGAAATAGTGCCGGCTTTGGAGGTGATCGCCACGCCGTCGATATGCCGCAGCGGGCCCCAGCGGTCTTCAAGCTCAGCTTCCAGCGTGCGCAGACTGCTGCGGTCGTTCCACGGCCAGGCTATGACGTGGTACCAGGTATCGCCCCAGGCTGCGATAAGCTCTTCAACATCGGGCTGACCGGCACCCTTACTCATGGCCGTAATGGTCAGCTTGATGCCTTCGGGCATGGTTTCGTTGTAGTAGGCCTGACGGATGTCTATATCGTTGCCCAGGGAACCGCCGTTTCTGGCCGTAAGCGTGACCGTAGTGTCGCTTGCCTGTGCCGTCACGGGCAGGTCCGCTTCCGCATTGATAGCCGCAGCCATGGCCGTGGCCAGCGCTGCCGCTTCCGTTCCCGTTGCGCAGGGCACGGACACCTTCTGCCCCGCGATATACAGATAGATGGGCGCACCCAGCGTGGCCGTACCTGCCACGGATATGGTGCCCGTGGCTTTGGTCAGCTCTTCTCCATCTTCCACGCCGATCATGCGGAGACTCGTGTAGCTGTTGTTCTTAAGAAAGGCGCCGGCCATGAGATGCGCCTGAGAGCCGCGGCCGAAAAGCTCCGCCGCACGCTCTGCGCTGGTCACGCTGTAGGCCTTGAGCGGCTCCGCCGTTCCGCCTTCCAGCATCTGGGCACAGATAAGCGCCGTGTAGTCCATGAGGCTGGCACCCTGCATGGCCTGGCTGTTGTCGAACTCGATATAGGCGCCGGGCACAAGAATGCCCTGGGGCACTTCATTGAACGATATGGCCATTATTCCGTCTCCTTCCTTTCCTCATGGATTTTCTCCACGTCGCCGTCTCTGAGCCTCCGCAGCCAGAACTGCGTCTTCTCCACCACCGCGCCGCCTTCAGGAAGCGGCAGACCGGTGGACGGATCGCGCACCACGCGCCCGGGTGCAGGCTTCACAAACATCTGTTCGCGCTGCATGTCATTCTCCTTTGCTTTCATCCCCATCCTGCGGAAGGGTGACTATGTCCGTTGCTTCTCTGCGTCCGTCGGGATGGTTCATCCCATCGGCAAGATCCCATTCGATGTATCCGGTCCGGAACAGGTCCACGGTCCCCTCACGCGGCGGCATCCGGTAAAATGCCGTAAACGTGAGCGTGAGGCAGGCCACTGTGATTTCTCCATTGTCGGCCTTGCCGAGCTCCATGCCGGAATATTCAAAGTCTTCCAGCTGGCCACCGCGGGCGGTGAACTCCCGGTCCACGGCCTCAAAGGTGAGAGCCCTGTCCACGGCAAGCTCCAGAGCTTCAATACGATCATCGAGAGGCAGCTTGCTGCCGCGCACGGCTTCCAGAATATCCACGGCAAGCGTGGCTTCCCGGCTGTCCGGTTCCGGATGGAGATCAGTGTCCGCCTTGTTCTCGCTGACGATGTACACGCCCACACTGGGGAACGAGGGAGCATCCCAGGGCTCTTCCGGATTAAGGTACACGCGGCCGGAAAAACCCGCCGCTTCAATGAGCGCCCCCACGGCCTGACGAAGCGCCGTACGCGGATGCGCCGGCAATGCGCCCATAATATCGGCGCTCATTCGTCCCTGCCTTCAAACATGGAAGTCATGAGCCACCAGACCACACCGGCCGCAAGGCAGCCAAAAAAAGACGCCATTACCATCAGCAAAAAAGTATTCACCGGCTATCTCCTTCTCCATGGAGCACTCCGCGCTCCTTACGATCGGCAAGCTTCCGGCAGCAGTCCTGCCCTATTTCTTCCAGCGTCCAGCCGCACTGCTTCGCCATGCGCGACACACACCAGAAAACATCTCCAAGTTCATCTTTTATGCCCTTGAACTGAGGAGAATCCCGATCAAATCCCGCGTCCCTTCCCCATTTCTTCACTTTACCCAGGACTTCCCCGGCCTCTTCGCCGAGTACGATTGCGCAGTGGTCCACGCTGTCGAAGTACGGCTCACTGAAGGTCTCCGCCTTGTCCTGGAACTCATTAAGAGTCATTGTCCGTCTCCTGCCTCTTCAGCTTGCACACAAGCCCCCCTATGCCGTCGGGCCGGACAACCTCGATGCGGAACGCCTTGCCGCGAACGGTAAGCACATCCCCGCGTTTCAGCTTGCGGCCGAGCTTCGCTTTCACCTCCGAAACCAGCAGCGTGGCATACGGAGCCCGCACCGGCGTGGCCAGCCGCGCGGAACCGGGCTGCACGTCTTCCGTGGGGTATTCGTAAAAGCAGCGCAGGGCCACGTTTTCCACAACGCAGGCTTCCGTTATGCCGTCTTCCTGGGAGAACACGGCGTTCATGTCTGCATCCAGTCTGTCCAGAATGTTCATGAGCTGCCCTTTGCCGCCATGCGGGCGGCTATTTTGGCCAGGCGGTTGTCGAGCTGGCGCGTCAGTTCCTTTTGCAGATAGACCATCCCCTCCCGGTTCATTTCCCGGGCCTCGGGGCCGTCATGGTTTTCTTCATTCACCAGATATTCGAGACCGGACGTAGTAAACTTGCGTTCAATGGGCAGACGCTTTTTCCCCTTGCGCGCGAAGTACAGGTCTCCACCATGCGGAGACCAGCTGAACGCCCCCTCCACCAGCTTCACTCCTTCGTCACGCCTGATCTTCACATACAGTCCGCCGCGCTTCTTCAGCTTTCCCCTTTTGGTGTAGGTCGGGCCTTTCACCTCATGAGGAAAATCCTCTATGGGAACCGACCTCGGGCCCGATGCACGAATAAGGCCGATAACCTTTCCTTTCCTGGCATCGGCTCTGCGCCGGTAAAACCAGCGGGAAAAGAACTTTCTGGAAACTGCATACCGGCCTGTCAGCATGGCCAGCATCTTTTTCTGCATGAACGTCAGCGCCGTGTTCACGGCATTGGCCTGTACCGCCGTAAACTCCTTCGCCTTCAGCGCCAGGTTCCTTGCCGAAAGTTCTCCGGCCAGGTACAAGTCCATGTCCAGATTCAAATTCTGCGCCGTACGGATATGGACGTAGCGCCTCTTGTAGTGTCCTCTGTGCTCCCGCACAGGTCCCGCCTGCATAGCCATCACCGCCTCCTGCAATCCCCACAGCGGAAGGGACAGTTCCTGGCGTGCTCTTCCTGCTGCCTCGGAGACATTCCACGGCGTATGTCATTGATGTCCGCCGGGTCCATGAGGTCCACCACCGACAGGCCCATGAACCGGCGAAGCACCACGTCCATGCCTTTGACGCCGAACACGCAGACAAAGATGACCACACCTATTTCCATGCCCCTGGTCGGCTCGGGAGCCACCAGCGGCAGCAGAGCTACCGCCCCCAAGGCCAGAAAGCCCGTCACCAGCGCAGACCAGAGCATGTTACCGATAATCTGCCCACGGCTGCGCTGGCGGTAACTGCGCTTGATGTGCCCGGCCGCCACAAGGAAGGCCAGTACACAGGCCAGAAGCGCCAGCGGCCATATTCCCCGGAACCAGTCCAGATACTCGGCGGCATGGCGGGACTCGTTTCCCAGGTCGTTCATCGGCATTTCTCCTCCGCCTGCTTCACCCACAAAAGGAGGTTTCCCGCTTCCCCTGCGGGCAGGTGAACCCATGTACCTTCTTCAGCAACTACCCTTCCGCCGTGAACGTAGGACCAGCCTTCAGTGACCAGCGCCCCCGGCGTTGTCGGAGCCTGTTCCAGAACTTCCCCTTCTGTCCGCCCCACCCATGAGGCGCACCCACTCGCCGGCAGGATCAGCCAGCACAGAAGCACGAAACTCCTCAGCTTTCTTTTCATCCAGCCGCTCCAGAAGACGCACCCCAAGGGAGAGCAGAAGATAAAGGAAGTCAGTGACACCCCTCACTCCCGGCCCTTTCGCACTTGGGCAGCCGCATCGTCGGCGTTCTGCGCCTTGCCCGCATTGAAGCCCACGGCGTTCACCACGGCATACAGAATCCGGACAAAGATATTCGCGTCGTCGGAAGGTCTCGGCCAGCAGGCTGCTATGGCCGCGCACACCGTCACCACCAGCGTCACCCATCCGCCCCAGGAAGCAGGCAGATACGTGAGCAATACAGCCACAATGTCCGCGCCAAGCGGAGCCTCTTCCACCGCTTCCGCAGCCATGGCTCCGGTTACGAAAGAAAGCAGCATCAGCCCCATCAGAAAAAGCGTCTTCACACTGCACTCCTTATTTCTTTTTCCAGCGCCTTCATGCGGTTTTCCCAGCCGCGGGAAAACTTCTCCAGAGCGGTGTTGTTCCGCACCAGCGCCGCGTAACGCTCCCGGCGGCGCTCTACCATGGCAAGGGCTGCCGCCTTCGGATCAGAACAGGACTTTATGGCCGCCCAGGTCAGCGGGCCCCAGCGGCCGTCCGCCTCTATAAAAAGAGCCTTCTGCGTCAGCCTCTTGGCCTGCCCCACTCCCATATTCACGGCCGTGTCATACACGGCCATGGCCAGAGGGTCCGGAACGGCATCGAGCGGAAACACATCCCAGAACGCGCGGCGGAGAACTCCCGCCGCACGCTCCGGAGTAAGCGCACGGATATCGTCGGCATCTATGTCGCCGTCGCCGTCGATGTCCCCGACTTCAAGGCCCTGCGCTTTCAGAAAGCGCAGGGATACGCCGCAGTTCGTGGTTCCGCCGGGGTCGGCGGGATCGTCCACAAAGCCGCCCTCCATGCGCGCCACGAAGGCATGGGCTTTTTTGAAGTCGCCCACGGCTACCCCTCTGCGTTATAGGCGGCCGGATCCACGCCGAAGTTCAGCATGACCTTGACCGTGGCATCCGAACCGCCGGCAGCGGCAAAGGCCCGGCCGCAATAAGCCTTGTCCGTTGCCGTGGCCGTCACCTTGCCGTCGCTGCCGACATACAGAGGCGCGCCCTGGGTAACGGCGCCGGTGGCCTTGGGAAGCTCGAAAACGCCGTCCGTATCCACAATGCCGGTTTCATTCACGGCAAGGTCATTCACCGCCACGCCGTAAAAAGAATCCCCCAGTTTCACCAGGTCGCCACCCTTCACAGGCGTGGACGACGGCGCGTAGCTCATGAGATGGGTTCCCTGAATCTTGTTCTGCATGATCTCTCTCCTTTTCTTCAGCTCGCAGACTTGCACAGCCCCTGCCAGGCCACGGCCTTGGCGGCCACGTCAAGGCGCACCTTGTATTCCACACCGTCCACACGCCAACCTTCCTTGTATTCAAGGTAAGGAGCCGTCGCGCCGTTCAGCGTGAAGATGGTCACCGTCTTGCCCTTGGGGCCGGCCAGATACCAGTTGGTGGCGGAAACATCGTCCAGTTCAGCGTCATACACACGGGTCAGCACGCTGCCCGCGTAGATGTTCGCCTGATTGGGCTTTTCCTGCGTACCGATAAGCTGAGAGTTGAAGAAGACTTCGGCGCCGGTTTCCAGCGCGGCCGGCGCAATGAAGAACTGCGGGCGGATCTGAACGCGATTGCCCAGGGCGTCCTTCTGCGTGCGCATCTTCAGGAAGGCTGCACCCAGAGTTTCCACGGTAGGCACGTTGCCGCCGGACGACACAAGGTTTCTGTGGTCGTTGTGGAAGAGCGCCTTGCCGTCGCCCATGGTCGGGTTGGCGGTGAGCACGCGGCAGGCAAGGCGGTTCACCATGCGGGCGGCCGCTTCGCCGTGGTTGCGGGCAATGCGGGCAAACGCGCCCAGATCGTCGTTCACAATGGCCTGGCGGGTGAGCGGGAAAATCTTGCCGTAGGTCTCAATCTTCACGCTTTCCGCATGCTCAGCGGCACGGCCGTTCTGGTATTCGCCGCCTTCAGGAATAAGGGCCAGATCGTCACCGCTCGCAAAGTCCAGCAGCGTGAGCTCCTTGAAGTCGGAAACAGAGTCCAGTCCGCACCAGACTTCCCACTGTCTGTCCGCCGATTCCCAGCCGTCCATGAGCACGCGGTTGGCCGTATCGGTGAGAAGGTTCGGCAGATCGGTGGTGGAGAGCGCACGGCCCACCATTTCCACCACGTTGCCGCTCGTGGGCTGTCCGCTTCTCATGAGCATTTCACGGCACACTTCGCGCATGCTCATGCCGGAGAACTCACGGGCGCCGGCAGCAATTTTGCCGTTATTGATACGGGCTTCTGCCACACCGCAGCGCAGCAGCAGGCCGTGGGAAACGGCCTCGCGCACCTTTTCCTGTTCGGTACGGCCAACATCCACACGGGCAAAGGCGGCAGAGCTCCGTCCTTCAAGGCGGGTAAGCACGGCCGCACGGGCCTTGTCCAGACTGTAGCCCTTGCGGATCATCTCTTCCTCCAGGTTGGCGGGCATGTTGTGCGCGCGGCACATGGCCGAGATTTCCATGATGCGGGCGCGTTCTTCTTCCACAGCGTCTTCCCTGGTCTTGTCGTCCGGCTCGCAGACTCGGCCGTCGCCTTCACCCGCAGGGCTTTCCGGTATGGCCGCAGGTTCGTTCTTGTCTTCCGCAGTATCGTCCGGCTTCTCTTCTTCCGGTTCCGTAAGCACTGCTGCCAGCGCGTTCAGAGCTTCAACGGCGGTGCTCAGCTGCTCCTTCGCGGCGGATGCGTCAAAGCGCTTCCCCTGTCCGGGCTTCCTGTTCATGGATTGTCCTCCCATGTTGATGATTTTTCCCCGTACCTTCGCCCTGTCGTCCGCTCCTACGGGACAAAGCGACACCTCAAAAAGTTTCCAGGCCGTAGTCACGCGCACGGGTCCCGTGTATTCCACGCCTTCCACCATGGCCGTGGCGCCGCTCTCCACCCAGGTGGAAGCCAGCACCTCGTAGCCTACGGAAACGTCGGTAATGTGCCCTTCTGCCACACGGCGGAAGGCATCCGCTCCGGCCTGTACGCCGGAGAAAGTGGCACGACCTATGAGCTGACCATCTTCCGTGCGGAAGGCTCCGAAGCTGCCAAGCACGTTCTGCACGCTCGTGCCGTCGTGCGTATCCAGCAGCGGGACCTGGCCGGATGCAGGAAGCTGCACGCCGTCCACGCGCAGCACTTCGGGCACCACGTCCCACTTCTCCCAGTCCCACACGTTCACCGGCTGTTCCGTGGCCGCCGTGAACTCCACGCTGCGGGTCGCCTCATCGAGGGAAAGAGGCACGCCACGCAGCCCCAGAGAGACCGAGCGGCTGGACGCATGGAAAATGTCCGTTCTCTTATTCGGCATTGCTACCTCCATTCGTTCCGGCGTCGCCCAGAAGATCCTCCGCTTCTTCATGAGTAAGGCCGAACGCAGTTTCCAGAATCTTTATTCCTGTCTCGCGGGGAATCTGGCCCGAAGACACGGCGGTCACCACGTCCACCATGCTGGTGACCTGAGCGCCGTTCAAAAGCTCCTGCGTCTCATTTGCTCCCCCTTCTTCCGTGGACGGATCTTCTTCCGAAGGCATGCTCACCGGCTGATCTTCCAGGGCCGCAGGATTGTTGCTCAGGCTTTCGGATACCTGGCCGAAAGTCACACCGCGCTCATCCGCCATGCGCTGCCATTCCGCCAACTGATCGAGCACTTCTTCGGGATCTCCGCCGCGACCGAGAATGGCCTCCTGCGGAGACTTGAGGCCCGCGGCTATGGCCTCGATATCAGCCCGGCCGTCACGCTGCGGGTCCACGCTCGGCATGCCCGCAGGTATCCACATGCAGCGCTGATACCCTTCCCGGCCCAGCCAGTACCCCGGCAGGTAATCCTGCGTAAGGGCTTCCATATCCAGCCAATGGCGGAACACCGGCATGGAAAAACGGTTCTGCATCATGAAGTGATGGGGCCGGAGCAACATGAGGGCGTCGCCGCGGCTGGCCTTGGATGTGCTGTAATTGATGCCCGTGTAGTCGCCGGAAAGCACCTCGTAGGGCACGTCTATGCTCACGGCCACCATGCGGGCCGCAAAGCGGTTGAAGCGGTCGAAGGCATCCCCCGGGCGGCTCGCGCCTTCGGCAAAGCGGATATCTTCACCGGGGCGCAGGTATTCGATGATGGAGTTTTCCAAACTTTCTATGGGGGTGCCCTGGGTCGTCTTCTTTGCGCCGGCAATGCCGCGCGCCGCCTGGTACACGTCCGGCTGATCCGTGGTCACTATAGCCAGGTACTTGGCGGCCTTGCGCGCCGCGTCCAGCTCGCTCTCCACAAACTGGCTCATGGCGCGGGCCGTGAGTATGGCCGGGGCAAAGGGCGTGACACCGCGAAGCTGACCGGGCCGCAGGTGCTGGTAAACGTGCAGCATCTCATCCGCAGGCACGCGGGTCACGTCCGCGCTGTAGCCGTCGTTCATGATGTGATAGGCCAGCTTTTCCCCGGTGAGCCTGTCGTATTCGACACCGGCAAAGTGCCCTACGCGCTCCGTATCCCGGCCGCCGCCCAGCTCCGTGAGGCGATCCGCCTCTATGGGCATGAGCGCAAGCGGTGACACATGGTAGTGAGACCGGCGGCAGAACGTGAAAAAGCCTTCCCCGCATTCCATGATCTGACGGCACAAAAGCTGCTGAAGCTCATAGAAATGCAGGCCGCCGGAGATATCGGCATCCTGTTCCATCCAGGCGCGGAACCTGTCTTCTATGCGGCGGCGCACCTCATAGGCGGGAGAGCCGTCGGGATGCACGGCCAGCGACTGGAAGCGGGCTCCGCGGCCCACCATGTAGGCGGTGTACACGTTCACACCGCGGGCAAAGAGCGGGAAGTTGCGCACCAGATCGCGCACACGGGCCCGAAGGCGCGGAGAAGCCCGGCCTATGAGCCAGTTGATCTGCTCGTTGACCGTGTGCCACTCGTTCGCTTCCGAAAGGGAAGCTCCGTCGTAGCCCCAGCTTCTGAGCAGCGCACGGGCGCGACGCACGCGCCAGCTTCGTATGCTTTCAAGCACGCCCATGCTCAGGACCTCCCGGCGCTGCCCGCGCAGGTCCGGCCCACATAGGGAACCTTGCCGCGCTCCATGGCGCAGCGGCTCTGAACATAGGCAAGCAGATCCTTCAGCTCGGAGAGCGTCCGATAGCTGAAATTACGGGAGCCTCCCGCCGTGCTCACGCTGTAGCTCTGGATCTTGCCGAAGCCACCGGAAGCCATGTCTTCCAGAAGCTGCTCTTCCAGTTCGCACCAGGTATAGGTCATGTTTTTGCCCCATGTTTTTTCCGCGGGCATGGTGCCCGCGAACATGGGAAAAAACGTACCCCCAGAAAATGGCCATGTCGGAATTTTCCGATGTATACGCGCAAAAGGACCATCTTTTCCGATAAACGACCTATATTTTCCGTTGACACGTTTTTTAAGAGCAGCCGATTTACGGTAAAATCCGGACAAAAAAAGCCCCTCAAACGAGGGGCAAAACAATGCCAGGCATATTCGTCACGGTCGCTTTATCCTGCCACGATATTCACCGTGCCCAGCCGGCTATTCAATTCAAGGTTTTCTATTTCCAGTTCGGCAACCTCGTGCCTCAGGTGATCGATAGTGGCCTGTGCCACTGCACGCATTTCCTCATATTCTTTTCGATTGCGGCGAATTTGAGCCATGAGATTGGCGTTCGCCAGGCACAGCAGCACAACTTCCGCGCTCGTTACATGTCCCCGTCTCATTTTTTCGCTCTCCTGTTCCAGTCTCTGGCAGCCTTGATGACTGCCGCCTGTCGCCCCTCTGTCGCGGCTTGTGCCCATTCTGGAGCACGGTGAGCGCCGCAAAGACGGCACGCCGCATACACATACACCCCGCCTCCGGAGATATCCGTATCCATCCTTACCTCAGCTTCTCCGCCACAAAACGGACACCGCTTCAAGACTCCCTGTATCGAGCTGCTCATATCTTCACCCCCAGCACACGAACGCATGAGTCCGCGTAAATGTTTACCACGGCCTGCGCCATGGGCACGTCGTTGGGAAACCAGTGATCCGCAAACGTGGAAAACACCCTGTCCAACATAAGCACGGAACGCTGGCTCTCGTGCGTAGCCTGCATCAGAGCGGAAAGCATGAAGCTCAGCACCTTGGTGCAGGTGATGAGCTCATGAAGTTCCCCGGAGGCGCCTGAAACATGACGGCGCAGACATTCATTCATGACCGCCACCTTCTCGTTCACGCTGCGGAACTGCCCCGCGTTCAGGCAATAACGACCATGATAGCCCAGCAGTTCAAAGCACTCCGCCATGCGGCGGTATACGCGGGCAAGCTGCCTTTTTGCCCATGCCGCTTCACAGGCGCGCATATCCAGCGCGGGCACAGTATCACCTTCCCTTTCTCCCCCTCCGCTCAGTCCCAGCATCCACTGGTCATAAACGGTCATGATGATAAGCAGAAGATGAAGCAGTCTGTCCCGCTTTTCCGCTTCCGCCCTGCGGTCATCTTTTTTTCCCATGTTTCAAATCCTTGATTTTCTCCCGCAACCACACATTGATAAGCTCACTGTCCGATATCCATTCGCCTTCAATCTTCACCGCGGGAAGCTCATGCAAACGTATGAGCTTGCGTACCGTGCGGTCGCTGCGCTTCATGTACGCGCATATCTCCTTCATCCCCACAAGCTGCATCACGCCCCCTTCTGCTCAACAAAGGCGGGCTCTTCCTCTTCCACTGTTTCCAGTATGCGCGAAAGGCTCGGCGTCCAAGTGGAATGTGCGGCTGCCGTGCACAGACAAAGGCAGTCAAACCAGTGATTGTCCCGCCGGCGCTGCTTCCATACCCGCTTCCCCTTCTCACGCACGAGTTGCTCCGCAGTAAGCTGCTTTGCCAGAGCTTCATCGCATCCGGAATGCAGACGAAAAGGCTGTCTGCTTCCGGGCTGAAGGCGGGCCGTTGTCCAGGTCTTGAAGTAGTCTGTGTCCAGAATATAAAGACGCAGCCCTCCTCTGATGGACGTCCGGCTCTGAGGCATCCGTTCCATGAGGCTCCAGTGCACCGGAAGGCTCTGGCGGTGACTTGCACCTTTGGTTCCCCACAGTACGCCCATCCCATACTGGCGCAGGAACCCATAGGCCTGTTCTGTGCGGGATATAGCGTCCCCTTCCAGACCGCCGCCGGTATCGAGCGCGGCGCGCCATACGGGCACGGGATCGTCCTGCCCCTGAACGGCGTATTCCGTTTCAAAGACTTTGCGGTACACATCCTCCCAGTCCTGAAGGCGGCCGTAGTCGATGACCGCGCCGTCCAGTCTTCCGGTCCAGGCAACGGCCATGTACCAGAAGCCGACCTTCTGCATGTCTATACCGAGCGTGACGGCCCGATAGCCAGCAGGCAGCGTGCACGGCGGCAGGTCGTGGTCCACCAGCTCCAGCACTTCATCCTCACTGGTTTTGGCGATGACAGGAGTATATGGTCTGGCCAGAATGCCGTTGGCGTATGCCTGATGGGCGTCTGCATCGTCCGTTTTTTCCAGTTCCAGCTGCGCCGCCCGAACCTCAGAAAGAGATACCGCGGAAGAAAGGTAGGCCGGCAGGTGGAAGCCCACGCGGTGGGGAAACGGAAGCGGATTGTCTGCCTCCCAGCGGCCGCGCGCCACGGCCTGGTCGCGGGCGTAGTCCGTCCAGTGATAGGCGCAGTGCGGGCAGCGGTAGCGCCCCAGCTTTTCGCGCCGCACCCGCACGGGATCCTTCACTCCGTGCTCGGAAATGATGTTCTCCGGCTGCATCACCTGTTCCGTCCCGCAGGCCGGGCATACCACCCGATAGCGGCGCACTTCGTCCATGGCGGCCAGGTCGGCCCAGATCGTGGTTGTTTCATCTCCCACGGGCTTGCTGATGCGCATGATCTTGTGCGTGTAGGGATAGGAGCGCGTTCTTTCCCGAAAGTCCGTCACCGGGTCGCCGTGGCCCGCAAACGCACGGAACAGGGATTCTTCGTCCAGAAACAGATCCTGCACGGAAATGGACGCGCGCTGACTGGCGCTGGCCGCGCTGGACAGGTACAAGGCAGTGCCGTCGGCAAAGCCCGTACGGCCCCCCTTGCTCTTGCCGAGAAGCTCCCGCACGGGCCGCGTTTTGCGGAACATGGGCCTCAGCTTGGCTTCCACCACGCGGGCCAGCGTTTCGTCGTCCGGCATGGCCAGCATGCGCGGCGCCGGACGGTAGTCGATGCACCAGCACAGGCAGGCGTACAGGCACAGCGTTTTGCCCGTCTGCGGAGCGCCGCAGACCACCACTTCCTCCACGCTGCGCTCGGAAAAAGCATCCATGATGCCCGCCAGATACGGGTTCACGTCGCGCCGGTACCGCGCTCCGGCATAGGGACCGTCCGGCACAATGAGATGCTGCGCCGCCCAGCGCGACACAGGAGGAATCTCTCGCTTGCGGAATATGCGCCGTTCCGCCTCAGTCAAGGATAGTCTCATCATCTACCTCCACGTCTTCGGCGGTGTCGCCGTCCTGCGTCACAAACTCCTGCTCCGTGCTCCATGCGTCCATCCAGTCCGCCGTAGCCCCTTCCCACCAGGCAATAAGATCCGGTACGGCATCTTCACGGCCTCCAACAAGTGCGATGATCTCCCCAGCCTTGCGGTGAATAAAGCTCTGCACTTCCGACTTAAAAAACACAGCACGGGCGGCAAGGTCCTGCTCGTGAACCTCCACGCTCATGAGCTTGCCCTGTTCTCTCTCCAGCTTCAGCCGTTCGCGGGCGGCCCGCACGGTTTTAAGTTCAGAGTCTGCACTCATTTTCCCCAGGGCCACGCTCCTGCTCTCAGCATCATCTATGCGGGCCACAGGCTGAAGCTGTGCTGCCGCATAGCCGAGAAGGGCCGACGCGGTAAAAAAGCCGTCTCCGTCCCGGGCTATCTTTCCCGCACGAAAATGCCGGGAGAACTGCGGAGCGCTGATCTTGTACCCCTGCATCTTCAGCCACTCCACAGCATCCACAGCCGTGCGGAACGTGGTCCCTGCCTGGCTCATATCAAAGCCCCTCCTCGTCAGTAGCGTTCAATAGGACACCATTTTTCAGGCGCCATTTTCTTAAACATATTGGACAGCGATAATCTGTCGTCATCCGATCGCAGTCGCGGCACTTATGCAGATACAGTGCATCCTTTGCCACATGAAAACGCGGGTCGTGCTCTCCGTTTCTCTTTCCCTTGCGGTCTCTAGGCTTACACATGCTCGCCCTCCATTCTTCCGGCGATCTCGTCGATGTAGTCCCGATGCCGCCGAAGAAACGGCAGCAGCTTCACATATTCCCTGTCCGGCAACTGGCCGGCGCCGCGTACTCTCACGTCACCGCCTGCGGGAACCAACGTGAGACCGTTGGCCCGCAGACACTCGCGCACCAGCTCGGCGCCCATGTAGTAGCCGTTCAAATCCCACACCGGATGCGTGGGGAAGGACGGCTCCGGGCGTGTGGGAGG
Organism: bacterium; assembly: GCA_037303805.1. Classification (GTDB taxonomy): domain Bacteria; phylum Desulfobacterota; class Desulfovibrionia; order Desulfovibrionales; family Desulfovibrionaceae; genus Mailhella. Next base: position 18,354 of record JAXVQY010000333.1, read on the forward strand.
TTCTTCGGGAACCGGGGCAAGCTGCTCCGGCCGGGGCTCCTCACTTTTCCCACGCACGGCGGCTGCGGCATACAGAGGGGGAAGACCCGCCAGCACCCAGTCCCGAACATCGCCATGGCCATGCCCCGGCACCGCCGCCTGGAACATCTCGCCCGGGTCCTTGCCGTGTATGCACGGCCAGCGTACCGCCTGCGGAAAGGTCTCCCGCCACAGTTCCCAGCCGCGGCCGCCCGCACCGTTGGCGTCCACGTCCATGGCCACAAGAATGACGGGCAGCCTTTTCAGCTCTTCCATGAGCCCGGCGGGCAGGTGCCGAAGGTGAGCCGTTCCCACGGCCAGCACGGAGCAGAAATCCCCGGCGGCCCGGTGCACCAGCATGGCATCGAGCTCGGCCTCCACCACCACGCAGGCCGGAGTTCTGCGGAAGGCGCCCGGCTTCATGGGCAGGAAAAGCGGCGCACCGCCGCTGCCGGGCATGACGTAATATTTCAGGTTCGGGAGTGTTGCTTTTCTGTCGGCATCCGGGCGGCGGATGCGGATGCGCTCCACGCCGCCGTCGGCCGAAAGGCAGGGAATCACTATGCCGCGGGGAATCCACATGGCCCGGCGCACACGTCCGCCGGGTTCGCGCGGCGCTTCTTCCGGCAGGCCCCAGTTTTTGCGCAGGCGCATGATGTGCGCGCGGCCGTTTTCTCCGCCCTGCCAGCCGAGCCGGTATTCCCGCACGGCGACTTCATCCAGTCCGCGCGCCGCCAGGTACTGCCGGGCCTTCGCCTGCGCCCAGAGCGCCTGATGCCGGGATTCGATAAAATGCGCGGCTTCCGCGCGCCACAGGGCGGCATTACGCGCCGGTTCCGGTATTGCCTGAGCATCGAGACGCGCGGGAGCCTTTTCACGCTTCTGCGGCTCCTGAGGCGCACTTTTCACCGGGCGATTCTCCCACGCCCTGCCGGCGGCCTGCGCCGCCTGCCGGAAGGTCATGCCTTCCACGTCCATGAGCCACTGGATGACGTCGCCGCTGATGCCACACTGACGGCAGCTGTAGGATCCCCGGCCGTCGTTCTGCTCGGGCCATACCAAGAAGCGGTCCCTGCCGCCGCAGAGAGGACACGGCCCGGCAAACTCCGCGCCGCGGCTGTTGCGGCCCTTGCTCTTCAGCGCAAGGCCCCGCGCCGTGTACAGGTCGGTGACGGTCAGCATGCCGCACCTCCCCACATCCGCCAGGCAAGCAGGCAGGCCATGATGATGTGCAGAAAAGCCGCCGCCAGAGCCTCGGCCATGACACCATGATGGTGCCATGACAGTTCCATGATACTTTTTCCCGAAACTGTCATGGCTGAAAAGTCTATTCTTTTATGATAGTTATTACATTTTTTCTTTAAAAATATGATAGTATGATAGTATGTATATGCGCGCGCATATATGCACGCGCGCGTAGGGACTTTTACGGGAAAAACTGTCATACTGTCATGTTTATACCCAAACCATGCGTTTTCCCTGAAAAACTTACCATGACAGTAGTGTCTTGGCAGTATCATGGAAGTGTCATACCCCGGCACAGAGTTCAAGTAATGCTTCAAGTTAAGCATGATCCTGCACCTCTTTCGGGTAGTCGTGTTCGGCCTGATCGTTGAAGCGGTAGCCGTAATACCAGACACGGCCTCCGGACTTCTCACTCCGAATGGTACGCTTGGCCAGCTTGCCGAAGGTAGTCATGGAGGGGCAACTTTTACGGCTCATCTTGTCCTCGAACCACGCCTTGAACACCGCATAAAGATGCGCGGCCGCCAGACGCGGCGCATCGGGGTCCGCTTCCAGGCAGGCGTCCGCAAACTGCAGAACGATGCTTTCCTCTCTGCGGTAGGCTTCGGTATCCCTGCGTATCTTTTCGGGCGGTATGAGTCCCTCTATTTCATAGAGCTGAAAGCCCCGCACAAACCATGCAAGAACGCCCGGACCTTCTTCCGACAAAATTTCGTTCTTCAAGTTCTTGTTGGCCTGACGCTCTAAAGGGTTGTTCGGATCGGGTTCAGACACGAAGGAAAATGGGCACACCACCAGCTTGATGCGTTTCCAGAAGGCGGAATCGTTGTCTCCGGCGTGCATCTTGTGGTTGGTCAAAAGAAAAAGCGTATGCGTCGGCCGGAACTTGGTATTGCCCTTGTCATAGGGAGAACGGCCCACCAGGGAGTCGTCGCCGCTCATGAGCTTGATCTTGTCCACCGAGAAGCGCCGGTTCTCTCCCGGTTCCGAGGCCCACATGATACGCTGCCCCTTCATTTCCAGCACGGCCGGCGTGGGGGCGTTCGGGTTCTGCGGTGTGCCCTGGTCAAGCAGCATCTCTACCGGCATGGGCGCGGCATAACCGGTTTCACTGGTGCCGTCGCTGCCGGTAAAAAGCTCATAAATGATTTCAAAAATAGTCGTCTTGCCGGAGTCGCCTTCCGCGCCCAGAAGAACCACGAAAATCTTTTCCGATATCTCCCCGCACAGAGCCATGCCCAGAAGCTTGTGCATGTAGTGCAGGACTTCGGGATCTTCCCCGAAGATCTCGAACAGCATCTGTTCCCACTTCGGACAGGGGGCATCCAGCCCTTGCCATTCCACAGTGCAGTGGCGGGAAAAGTAGTCCTCCGGTCTGCCGGGCCGCAGCATGCCGGAACGCATGTCCACCACGCCGTTCTTCGCCACGATGGCGAAGTTGTCCGCGTCCAAACGTACGCCGGGAACCGTCAAACGGCTCTCATGGGAAAGAGACAGGTCCAGACAGGCATTGATGCCCTGCTTCTGGTGGAGCTTGTCGGCCGCCTGTCTGAGCTTGCGCCCGCGGGCATCCAGCTGCTTGGCCAGTTCCTGGTCGTCTTCCGCCCGTGCCGATGCGGCCATGCCTCTCAGCCGTTCCGCGCCTTCCAGATAGGCCTGGGCCACGTTCTCCACACGGGACGTCGCCTCGAACGGCCATATTCTGGACCAGAACTGCCCTTTCCATTCCAGCCAGCTGTCCCACTCGGGAACGAAGATAAGCTGACCGCGGCAAAGCGCATTGAAGAGAATGCCGGAGCCCTTCTGCCCGGCCTCGGCGCAGTCTTCCACAAAGCGCTGCCTGGTCTCGGCGTCCTTGTCTCCCCGACGCTGCCCGGAGGATGCTCCGGCCTCCGCCTTCAGCCTGGCCAGATTGGCCGCCTCTTCCTCGGCCTTGCGCTGCACTTCCGCCCGGATGATCTCGCCCTTCAGCCATTCCTTCGGAGCCTGCGGTTCCTGGGGCGCCTGCGCCGAGTCTTGGAGCGAAAATCTATTCGCCCTTTCTATGGCTATCTCTTCTGGAGTCTTCGGAGAGTTCGGGGTGCCGTTCTGATGGTCGCTCATGCCGCCACCTCCTCACATACGGAGACACAGCCGGCTTTCCAAATTTCAGATTTATTTTCAAAAAATTTCTGGCACTCTTCGCGCTCGGCAAGCCCTCGCATAAGCCAGAGACCGGAAAGGACCCAAGATTGACGACAGGACGCTATGACACTATGGTCAGATATATTTTTTGTAGGGGAAAAGGGGGAGCGAAGTCGAATTACTTCCCCCAGCTTTGCCTTCGGCAAAGCATAACTCTCCACACCAAGTGGGGAGATATAGGGGAGATACGCCCCCGATGTAGGGACAGGCTTTTTTTTATTTTTATAAGTAGTTGTTGAAACATTACACGTGGTTCTAAACAGGAACTTCCTCTTCAACGTGTAGGGCTTCCTGTTCAATGTGTAGTCTCCGCTTCTTTTCCGCATGCCAAAAGGGCGCGTTCGAAAACGCGCCCTTTTTCGTTCTGTCGTCGACATTCCGTCCCCCGCCGCACGGACATTGCCGCCACGGTACGCGGCCTCATCCGGAACGAGGCCCCCGGCAGCGGTTTCCGCGGGAACGGGAGACCGCTCTTTTCATTCCTTCGGGAGGAAAGTTCCCAGCAGCCGGGCCTGTCTTTTCGTTTCTCCGGCCATGAAGTCCGAAGCCATGACCGTGCTTGCCGTGCCTCCGCCCTCGAATTCCGCAAGGGCCTCCGCCATGGCGTCCTTGTACTGCACCCAGAGCCGCTCCGCACGACGCAGCTTGTCCTTGCAGACCTTCGGATCCGCGCTTTCGTCGCACAGTTTCATGGCGGCCGCGTAATTCTCGTTGAGGACGGTGTCCCAGTGATCATAGGCGTCGTTCAGACACATGAGCATGTCCGCGGTGACGCCTCCCGACTTTTCCATGCATTCGTTGAAGCCCGGCGCCAGCTCCTCTTCCGCAAGGGCGGGACATGCCGCCCCCAGAAGCATCAGCAGGGCGCCTGCACACAAAAAAGATGATGTTTTCATAAAAAGCCTTCCTGTCTCTGTCCGTATTTCCGTGCATGACGACACCTTCCGGCCGACGCCCCCTGCGCTCCGCAGAAACGGGGCGCCGCAATATCCGCCGGAAAACGACGGAGACTGCGGCGCAAACGGAACCTTCCGGTTCCGCTGCGGTACGCCCTCGGAGAAACGCACCGCAGACAGGCATGACCGGCCTTCTAGCCGGGCAGAAGCTGTTGTCTGGCCTGTGCGACTTCCTGCTCCAGAGCCGCCTTGCGCTCCTCAGGAAGATGCAACGCCGAAGCCAGCCCGTCAAGATAGCTTCTTTCCATGAAATGATCCACATCCACGATGAGACAGGAAAGACGATACAGATCCTCGCCCTGCTCCGGCGAACGCACGTCCGCCGCCAGGCGGGCCGGATCAATGGGTTCGGTCATGAGGCCGTTCATGATGTCCGACATGTCTCTTCCGGGAAAAAGCTGCTCCACCAGCCTGAGAATGCGTCCCTGCTCCACGGCGTCGATGTGGCCGTCGGCCCTCGCCGTGTACACCATGGCACGGAGCATCAGCATGGCCGTGGCGTCCGGGGCAACCGTCACGCCCGTATTCCCGGGAAAGGACGGCACCGGGGCTTCCCCCGAGGCGGAACAACGCTCCGCCGCCGTCCCGTTTCTGCTCCGGCTCCATTTCTGATAGAAATTCCAGGCCACCGCACCCGCACCGACGAGCGCGGCATCCTTCAGCACGCTTTTGGAAACGAAACTGCCGAGCAGCGCACCCAGCGCCCCTGCTCCGAGAAGGCCGCCGAGACCGCCGGGCGTCTGAGAACCGATATCGGAAGCGGCCGTTCTGGCCTTGTCGGCAAAGGAACCGAGCGTGGACTTGAGTTCCGGGGAATTCAGAATATCAAACAGCGACATGAAAAACTCCTTGAAAGACTTCGGGGGTCTTATACTGAAGGCATACGTGATCCGCAGATGAAGTCAACAAGGAAAGTCTTGCATAATATTGCGCTATCTTTCCGGCATCAGATATAGGGACTGAGCAGCCAGCACAGGGAATCGAAAAGACGAGAGGACAGGCCGTATTTTTCATAGTCCGCATATCTCATCCTGCGCGAACGGCTCAGGATCTC
>JAXVQY010000334.1:0-7820 GCA_037303805.1 bacterium
GCGCAGGACATCATGGACTATCACCTTGCCCGCGCGGAAGAAATCGAAGCTGCAAGCCCGCAGCCTGATCGCAAGTCGGAAGCACATACCACGTTTGAACTCGAAGAAGCCCGCCGGGCCGCATTGGGAGAAAAAGCCATGCAGACGCTGACGCCTGAACAGGCGGAGGCGGCACAAAAGGAAGCTGCGGAACTCACCCGTAACGAATTCACAGTGCCCGCCTCCATGCAGGAACGGTATGCGCTTTATCAGAAGCTCAACGCTCGCTCTCAATCCGGGGAAACGCTTTCTTCGGAAGAGGAGAACTGGCGGTCCATGTACCGGTTCAGCGCGGAGTGCAAGGGGCTTGAAGACATGCAGTTTCTATACGCTGTCAACCAATAGAAAAGCCCGCTGCCGGAACAGCGGGCCATTCGGGAATTCCCGAATACACAGAGGAGATTATTATGCAACAGACAGACAATATGGTCAACGCGGGAATTGCCCCGCTTACCAACGTAGCCTTGTGCCTGGGAACCCTTCGGCGGGCCATAGACAGACCGCGTCATTTGCCGGGTATCACTGTTTTTTACGGTCCGTCGGGCTATGGAAAGTCCACGGCTGCGGCTGTGGCCGTTATTCGCTGCAAGGCCTGCTATGTACAGGCCAGAAGCTCATGGACAAGGAAGGCGGCTCACGAGGCCATCTGTAAAGGCTTGGGGCTTCGCCCCGGCAAAACCATCAGCGAAATGCTTGACCAGATCGCGGAAGAACTGGCCCTTTCCGGGCGTCCGCTGGTGGTAGATGAGGCAGACTACCTGGTTGCCAAGGGACAAATCGAGATCATTCGCGACATATACGAGGCGTCTCAGGCCCCCATCATGCTTATCGGAGAGGAAAATCTGCCTTCCAACCTGCGCCGCTGGGAACGCTTCCATGGTCGAGTGCTGGACTGGTGTCCGGCGCAACCCGCCTCGCTTGAGGATGTGAAGCGGCTCTGCAAATTCTATGTGAAGGATACCGAAATCGCCGAAGATATGCTTCAGCATATCTACAAAGTGGCTGATGGTTCTGTGCGACGTGTGGTTGTCAACCTTGCTCTCGTAGAAGAAACCGCAAGAACCGAAGGAAGAAAAACCATTACCTTGTCTGACTGGGGTTCCCGCACCTTTTACACGGGAGAAGCCCCGAAACGGGGGCGCTGATGGCCAATCTTCAATCTTCTATTCCTGATCCCGCCATGACTATGCGGGAGCGGATGTGGCGCTGCATACGGAAAATGAAGACATTTTCCTGTGTACAGCTCTGCGCGGCAGCCGATGTGGATAGTCAAAAGAAAGCCAGGGATTATCTCGGCGGGCTGGTCAAGGCGGGGGTACTTTCGTTTACGCCTGCCCCGCAGCGCAACCTCAGCGGTGTTTACCGTCTTGAAAAAGATCTGGGGGTAAACGCGCCGCGTGTACGAAAGGACGGTTCCTTCGTGCCGGAATCCGGCAGAAACCGTATGTGGCGCGCCATGTCCATTCTGGGCCGCTTTACGGTGAGTGAGCTGGCCGCCGCGGCTTCGCTGGAAAACTCTGTCATCGAATACGATGAAGCGAAATATTATTGCAGCTGGCTATGCCGTGGCGGGTATCTTCAACATGTCGCTACCGCCTCTTACCGCTTCATCCCTGCCCGTAATACCGGCCCGAAGGCACCGCAGATTTTGCGGGTGAAACAGCTTTATGACCCGAATACCGACACTGTTGTCACCACAGGTGAACGAAGCGGGAGGGACGACGAATGACCAACCGCGAAAAGGCCGAGGTCGCATGGGGAAGCCCTCTGCCCGGCTGGGTGGAGAAGCTGGCCGCAGCCTGCGACGCCACAAGTGTACGGAAGGTCGCAGCCGATATGGAAGTTTCCCCGGCCATTGTCAGCCTGGCCATACGCAATAAACATCACGCCCCTCTGGATTTCATCGAAAACAAAGTCAAAAGCCTGCTGGACCTGTCCATTCTTCCCTGTCCCATTCTTGGAATGATCAGCCGTAAGGACTGCACGGACAACCAGCAAAAACCTTTTTCCTCCATCAACCCCATAGCCGTCCAGCTTTTCCGCGCGTGTCGGGGAGGCTGCAAGTACAGCGAAATCAAGAAGGAGAACAAGTCATGATATCCGACAAGATCGCCCGTGAACTCGACAAGCTGGAAATGTTCCTGAATCGCCGTGGCGACGGAGACATCTACCAGATCGGCGCGTCTATCATTGAAACTCTGCGCGCAGAAAATGACCGCGTACGCGGCCTGGAAGAAAACGCCGTTCTCGTAAACCCCTTCGCTCAGGAGGAAGCTCATGCCTCGTGTTAAGCCCAATCTTGTACCCGCATACCCCATCCATAGTCTGGAAGACGTGGATTCCGGGCTGGCCAGAATTGCCGCACTAAAACGGCAGATCGACCTCATCAATCTGAGCGCGGCGGAAAGGATGGACGAAATCAAAACCGGCGCAGCCGCTGAAATCGAACCCATCAAGCAGGAAATCGGAGGCATTGAGCTTTCTATCGGAAGGTTCGCGGAAGCCGGAAAAGAAGAGCTTTTCAGCAAAAAGAAAAGCCTTCAGCTTACCTTCGGCATTATCGGATTTCGGGCTTCGTCCAAGCTCAAGCCGAAAAGCAAGTGGACATTCGAGCGCGTGCTTTCCGCCCTGAAGGAACGCGGCATGACGGACTTCATCAGAACCAAAGAGGAAGTGGACAAGGAAAAGCTGAAAGGGCTTGCCCCTGAGACACTTTCCGAAGTGGGCTGCACCGTGAAAACGGAAGACGCCTTTTACTATGAACTGCCGGACGCCCCGGAAACCGACGCCGTACCGGCGCAATAGGAGAACACCATGACAAACAAAGAATTTGCCGAAAAGCTGCACGAAGCCTACCCGAAGCTCAGCGTTTACGCGGCGCGCGAAGTCATGAACATCATTGGCGACATCGCTGCCGCCGAGCTGCTGGGCGGCGGCATTGTTCCCATTCCCCGCGTAGGCAAGCTGAAGGTACGAGTGGCGAACCCCAGAACGGGACGCAATCCCCGCACGGGTGAGCCCATCGCCATTCCTGAAAAGCGCGTGGTTAGATTCTCGGCGCTCGCACCTTTCAATAATGCCATGAACTAAGCGGCGAAACGGCCCCAATACGGGGCCGTCGTCCGGCGGTGGCGCGCCGGGCCTGATGATGCCAGCCAAAGGAGAAAATCATGCTTACCGGTGGAGCCTGGAACATACAGGACGAAATGGAACACCTCAGGCAGGAACAGCTACGAGTGAAGAAACTGCGTGATGACGCTTTCAAGGCAGGTTTTGACCTTGGGGCGGTCTGGGGGATTACCAACGGCGTCAAGGCTCTCGCCGGGATTTTTGCGGAAACGGCGGACAAATGGGAAAGCTACCCGCCGGAACTTGTCAGAAGCTTTGCGGCCAACATGATCGCAAACATACCCGTTATCGAAGATGTACTTCTGAGAGGCCTCAAAGAGGACAAGAGGACAAAATGAATTTCATGGAAATTCCCCTTTATCCCGGCTACAGCATCGACAGACATGGGGTGGTGTACAGTCCTTCCGGGAGACGCCTCTTCGTCGCGAAAGACGGCAAGGTGACTCTGAATAAGGACGGCAAGCTGCGGCGGGAATATGTGGGCGATCTGCTGATCTCGGCGGACTCACTGAGAAGCGACAGGAACCGGGAAGCTACAGAGCGGAAAATAGCCCGTGCGGAAGAAACCGTAAACGCCAAGGAAAAAGAGCGACGGGAAGCGATACGGCGTCTTGCTCTTGCCCGCCGCCTGAACGCGCTGCTGCTTGCGAAGATCGGCCGGGATCAGCCCGACGCGGACCTTTCCGGCCTGCGCGTCGAGGAATAGCCATGGACAACCGTCAGTTTTCCGCCACGGTAAGCGCCCGCGTCGGTTCCCGCCGCATCCGTCTGGAACTTTCCCCTGCGCCTCTTTACGGCGGACCGGAAGGCTTTTACCGGGTACGTCTCGACCGGCGCTGGTACGACACTGCCGACGGACGGGCACTGTTCATGAGCGCGGACGATGTGACGGCGTTTCTCGGCCGGGCCGTGTTCGACGGTGCTCCCTCCTTGCCGCCCGCGCCCGTCATTCCCGTGGGCAGCCGCGTCACGGCCCGGCTGTGGAACGATACCGAACCGGAATTTCTGGGTACATGGACGCTTTCCCCTCCAATACTCGCCCATGACGGTGTGTGGAAGGTGCTTGTGCATACCATAGACAGGGGATCGGTATTTGTTCCGTGTGACGATGTAAAAGTGAGGGAAAGACATGGCGATTCTTGATTTTTCCACCGGCAAGGCGCTCAGCCCTGAAGAAGTGCGGGCAAGACTCACCCGTCACAGCTGTCCCGAATCCGCACGCCGTTCCCGTACCACGGAAAACCGCAAGGCCATGCTTGCCAAGGTGCATATTGGAAAAAACAGGCTGGGGCTTGATGATGAAACGTACCGAGCCTTGCTTTCCGACACCTACGGCGTAAACACGGCGGCGAAGCTCTCCGGGAAGCAGCTTGACGATCTGCTCATGCGCTTCCAGGCCATGGGCGCGGAGCTGAATCAGGGCGTTAATCCCAGAGGCCTCAGGATGCGAACGGAACGCGGCAACTACCTGCGGAAAATTGAGGCTTTGCTTGCGGAAAAAGGAAGCGAGGAAGGCAGACATATTTCCTGGGATTACGCCGTCGGGATACTGGAACGGCAGACAAAAGGCGCAGTCAAAAGCTTGGACGCGGCAAGTATCGAGCAGCTCAGAAAGGTGATCGCCGCGCTGACCTACGATGCAAGGCGCAAGGGGCGCTTTGCCGGAACATGGGGAGAAGAACGGGGGTAAGGATGAGTACCTGGGTAAGCAAAGCTACCCTTGATGACATGGTGGGCTCGGATACCGCTGAAACCTTATGCAGGGAGTACGGCGGTATCCCGTTTTATATTCCTCGTAAGGTGACTCCCGGTAAAGGATTGGCCAAAACGATAGGATTTGGTTGCGCCTGTGCCATGTGTGAAGCTTTCGGGGGAGAATATATCACACTTCCCATATCCCGACCTGAATCGCTGAAGAATCAAATTTTGACATTGCTGAATAAAGGTAAAACTGCTTCAGATATAGCAAGGGAACTCCATACAACGGAACGATATGTGCGGCGAGTTATAAGCAAAGACCTCCACAAAAAAAATTGGCTAACACTGATATAAGGAGGCTGCATGAATGAAAATGAACTCCTGAATGATGTGGCCGCAAAAGTAAGCGCTATGTATCGCGCCGCACAGGAAGAATCAGCTCCCGTTTGTCCTGAAGATTTCGGACAACGCGTAGCGGATATGCTGGCCGACGACTGGGGCGGCGTCAATGTTTATATACCGAAGGCGAAAAACTGCCGTCTTCAACAGAGAAATGCTAAAATGTGGAAGGAATACACCGTGGATAAGGTGAGTCTTTCCGAGCTTTCCCGTCGCTACGGGCTTTCCGAACAGCGCACCTATTCCATACTCGCCGCCGAAAGGGAACGGCACCGTCAGAAACAGTATGTGCTTCCCGGATTATTCCCCTGAATAATAATCCTCCTAGGTTATCCGGGAGGATTTTCTATCTCTTGCCCCCTTAGTTTGTTCCGTGTAGAAAATACGGTAAACATTGGAGGGGGTATGCGTATTCTGCTTTTTCTTTGGTGCCTTCTTCTCGCCGTCCCGTCTTGGGCAGCTGATACCATAGGAGGTAGAGTTGTAGGGATCAGCGACGGAGACACCATCACGGTTCTCACACTGGAAAAAAGACAGGTGAAGGTTCGCCTTTATGGGGTGGACTGCCCGGAATCAAAACAGGATTACGGCACACGGGCACGACAGTTTACGGGTAACCTGGTTGCTGGCAAGACTGTCACCGTGAACGTGATGGACGTGGACAGATACGGGAGGACTGTGGGCGTTGTCACCAGACAGGACGGAACTATTCTGAACTGTGAACTTTTGAAAAACGGTCTGGCGTGGGTATATACCAGCTATTGCAAGAAGTCGTTCTGTCGAGACTGGAAGAATTTGGAGACTGAAGCCAAGCGGGCGAAAGTTGGGTTATGGAAAGAAAAGAACCCTGTGCCGCCGTGGGAATGGCGCAAGGCGGCCAGAAATGGAACATGGAAAGGTGCGCCTTCGAAAAACACTCCGAAGGTGGCTGTCGTCGGTTCCTATTCAGGTAACACCAGTTCGGGAATTTTTCACTCGTCCAAGTGCCGGTACTATGGCTGCAAGAGATGTACGGCTCATTTTTCAAGTCGAGAAGCAGCAATACAGGCTGGATACAGACCGTGCAAAGTTTGCAGACCATAGTATTGTTCTCCTGTTCCTGTATTTTTCCCAAAGCGCATTAAAAGAAGATCCTCCCGCTTTTTTCTACAAGAAAAGCAGGAGGATTTCTTTATGTTCAAACGTCTTTTTTCCGCCCGCCGCTGGCTGGCCTTCTTCGGTGTCATTACTGTTCTCATTCTGGCCTTTCTGGCCGTACTCTCTCCTCAGCAGCTTCCGGTCATAGCCTACAAGGCTGGACTTGTTTCCTTCGCCGCCTGCATCGGAGTCTGGCTCGACCGGGCGATTTTCCCGTATGCCAGACCGTCCGGGTATCTTAAAACCGACTGGCTGGAAAACCCCGACGCCGCCGGTGACGACGGCACGCCGGACTTCGAGATCTGCGACCGATATATCCGGCCTTTCGCCGTGGCGACCATACGCCGTGGTATTATCGTGGGCAGCGTCGTTCTCGGTATGTGCCTGGGGCTGTAAGTCATGAGTGAGAGAATCAAAAAATACGCCCGACTTCTGGCGGAGTGCGCCTGCAATGCGCTGGAAATTCTGAGTATAGGATTTCTTTTGGGGGTGGGCTGGCTTCTTGCGTTTCTTCTGTTCGCCGACATGGCCCATGGCGCTGAAGAGACGATTCCCCGCGCCGCGTTTGAATACCGCTCTCCCCTTATTCGCACGGCCCGCTCGGTGTGGGGGATGGATGCACCCGTATCCATCTTCGCCGCGCAGATACACACGGAAAGTCTGTGGAAGAAAGACGCCCGTTCCCCGGTGGGCGCTGAAGGCCTGGCACAGTTCATGCCGTCCACATCCGCCTGGCTGCCTTCGGTGGCTCCATCACTCAAAGGGGAAAAGCCCGCGCCGTACAATCCCGGCTGGGCTATACGCGCCATGTGTGAATATGACCTCTGGCTATGGAAGCGCGTGAGGAGCGCCGCGAGCGCCTGCGACCGCATGGCCTTTATGCTGTCCGCCTACAACGGGGGTATTGGGTGGGTGGGCAAGGACCGCGCCCTTTCGGCCCGCGTGGGGCGCAACCCGGACCGTTGGTTCGGGCACGTCGCAGACGTAAACGCGGGCCGCAAAGCTTCCGCCTTCCGGGAAAACCGCGAATATGTGCGGCGAATCATAACAAGGCAGCATCTGTATATCAAAGCGGGCTGGGGACGTGGCTGTGCTGGGTAAGCTGCTTTCCTGGTTGTCTGAAGGCTGGCTTCCGTGGCTTCTGTGTGTTGTTTCCCTATTCGCCGGATACGTTCACGGCAAGGACACCGCCGGAGAAGAAGCGAAGGCACAGATAGCCGCCATGCAGACAGCTCACGCCGAAGCCGTGGCTGCTGCCGAAAAAAGCGCCCGCGAGCGCCTGGCCAAATCTGCCGCCCTTGCCGACCGTTTACAGGCTGATCTTGTAAACAAAAATCAGGAAATGGACAGAGAGCGCCGGGAGTTCAACAGGAGACTCAAAGATGTTTCGGAAGCTGCCCGCCGTGATTGCGCTGGCC
>JAXVQY010000335.1:0-5792 GCA_037303805.1 bacterium
TTTTCGGGAACCCCCAGCCTAGCTGGGGGTTTTCTTTTAACCAAAAAAGCCGCCTGTTCGTACAGGCGGCTGAAATTCTGGTGGAGATGAAGAGAATTGAACTCTTGGCCTCTTGAATGCCATTCAAGCGCTCTCCCAACTGAGCTACATCCCCGTTGCAGATGTACATTTGCCAGATTCGGACGCGTCCGTCAAGAAAAAATATGACGGGAAGACAATTTTCCGTTCCGCGGCTATTCCAGCATGTCCAGAGCGTCGAGGACGGGCTGAAGCGTCCCTTCCTCCTGCGCCTCACGCATGAGACGGCCGATATACTGAAGCTGACGTCTCCTGGCCTCAAAACCGGAAAGTCTGTCGTACTCGTCCAGCCCATCCTTGAGGTCCGGCGGCAACGGAAGCCGCGCCCTCTTCACGGCGGGAATTTTCGCCAGACGTTCGCCCACGCTCTGCAACGCCGTGCTGTCCCTCTTCTTCTGCGAACGGCTCACACGCTCCTGCTCTTCCTCGCCGCCGATCTGGTAACGATGCTTGCGGGGCATTACTGCTGCACCTCGGGACCGCTTTCATCCGGATTGAAGTTGGCACTCTCTTCCATTTCCAGCGTGTCTATCTTTTCTTCCAGCCACTCCATGAGCGCACGGGCGGTATGATAATTGAACAGCACCCGGGAATGAATGTGACGGGTGATGACACGTTCCTCCTCGTCAAAGGGCACTACTTCCGCACCGAAGGCACCGTCGGGCTCCACGGCTCTTTCGGAAAAGGAGGGTAGCTTGTCGCTTTCCACATAAAAGTTCACTTCTATCTCGCCCTGCGGATTGATGCCGCCCCACACGCCGTGCGTGTACTGAAGCCGGCAGTCGGGGTCCTGGCTGTATTCGTAGCGAACCCGGCTGGGATATCTGATCTGACTCATGCAAACCTCTCAAAAATAGCACCGCCTCTCGGGCGAATATGAACTTCCTTTCATAGCCCGCCTCGCTCCGCAAGTAAAGAATAACCTCCCGGACAGGGCCGTTTTGCCCCACTCCGACACTTGACGGAACGACGGGGGCGCGGCACATTGAAACATTCCTGACGGCCCAGGCGGGACCCCCGGCCTGTCCGACATCACTCCAAGAGGAATTTTATGAACAGCTATACCAAGGAAGTTCTGCAGGTCCGCCCCATTTTCGACTTCGAACTGCTGCTGAGCCTGCTTTCTGAAAAACGTCTCGGCGGCAAGGTCCTTGAGGATCTGGCCGACGTCTGGGAGCGCTGGCTGCCCAAACTGCACGCCATCAAGCTGGAAACCGGCAAGGGGCGTTATCTCGCCCTCTGGCTCGATCAGGACGTGGAAAACGAAGTCGACGAAGAATGGACGAAGTCCGCCGAATACGGTTTCCGTCTGAGTGCCCTTGCCCAGACCATGTGCCAGTGCGCCGTCTACCAGCTCATGCCCGAGGTGGAAGACGCAGGCTGCGCTCCCGCCCCCCAGCCCACGGCCGCGCTTCGTGAGGCCCTGGCTGCCGAAGGTCTGGAATATCAGGACATCACCCATTCCATGCTGCCCAAGTTCAGCGTGCTCACCCCCTACCCGTTCCACGGCGCCTGCGACATCTGCTATCTGCGCAAGGAATGCCCCAAGGCCAACGGTCAGGCCAATCAGTTCCGCTCCCTCGAAATCGGCGGCGAACCGCAGCAGCAGGCATAGTCATGGACAAGGAACGCCTGAAGGAAGGCTTCTTCCATATCTTCAAGGCGGCGGGCTACTCCCTCGCCGGACTCAGAACGGGCATCCGCCTCAGCCTGGCCTTCCGGCAGGAATGCGGCGTGCTTCTTGCCCTCGTCGTGCTGCTCGCTCTCTGCGGCAAGCCCCTGACCACATGGCTCATCGCCGTCGGAGCATGGCTGCTCGTCATGATGGCCGAGCTCATCAACACCGCCATTGAAGAGGCTCTCAACCTCATCACGCGCGACTACAACATTGCGGTGAAAAACGCCAAGGACATGGCCTCCGCCGCCGTGTTCCTCATGCTGGCCCTCAACGCCGCACTCTGGTTCTGCATCTTCATTCTGGGACTCTTCTAGCGCCGTCCATATCCGACGGCCTCCGGTCCGCTCCGTCCGCTGACGATGCGGGACCTGTTCACGCGCGGGGAACAACTGTCGGCATTCCCTTGCGCAGCCTTCCTCCGAAGGCCGGAATGCCGACACTCCTTCAACGCATCGGGGAAACTCCCATGGAAACCGTCTTCCTGAAAAAGGGCGAAGACCGCCGTCTGCGCATAGGCCATCTCTGGGTGTTCAGCAATGAAATCGACACCAGACGTTCGCCTCTCTCCTCCTTCACGCCCGGACAGTCCGTTCTCGTGGCCGACAGCGGCGGACGTCCGCTCGGTACGGGATACATCAATCCCGCCTCTCTCATCGCGGTGCGCATGGTCAGCCGCAAGGCGGACGAAGCTCTCGGTCCCGATCTGCTGCGCCGTCGCCTTTCCGACGCCCTGGCGCTGCGGGAGCGCATGTTCCCCAGCCCCTTCTACCGTCTGTGCCACGGAGAGGGAGACTTCCTGCCCGGACTCATCGCCGACCGCCACGGCGATCACCTCGTCTGCCAGATCACCACGGCCGGCATGGATGCCCACACCGACGAACTGATCGGCGTTCTTGAAGAACTGCTGCATCCCTCTTCCCTGCTGCTCGACAACGATGTTGCTTCCCGGGATCTGGAAAAGCTGGAACGCTTCCAGCGGGCGGCTCTCGGCACGGTTCCCGAAGAAGCCGAGGTCGAAGAAAACGGCATGCACTATGCCATTCCGCTGCAGGGAGGACAGAAAACGGGCTGGTTCTACGATCAGCGCATGAACCGCGCCGCACTGACGCCCTTCGTGCAGGCACAGCCGGGATGCACCGTTCTGGACGCCTTCTGTTATGCGGGCGGCTTCGGAGCGCTGGCCGCTAAAAACGGCGCGGGAAAGATCAGCTTTATGGATGCTTCCGCCCATGCCCTGTCCTATGCCCGACGCAACGCCGAACAGTTCGGCACGGAGACCGAGACGCTTCAGGGCGATGCGCTCACTCTCCTTGCGGATCTTCGCCGTGAGGGACGCACCTTCGACATCGTCTGCCTCGATCCTCCGGCCTTCATCAAGCGGAAGAAGGACGCCCGGCAGGGGCTGGAAGCCTATCAGCGGGTCAACGAGCTGGGCCTTGATCTGGTACGCCCGGGCGGCATGCTCATGACCTGTTCCTGTTCCCATCATCTGGAAGCCGATGCCCTGCGAGGCATGGTCACCCGGGCGGCGGGAAAAAGACGCCGCCATGCCCGTCTGCTTTTCCAGGGCTTTCAGGGACCGGATCATCCCATCCATCCCGCCATGCCCGAAACGGCCTATCTCAAGACCTTCCTCTTCCATCTGCCGGAATAGATGTTCCAGGGCGGCCCTTTCTCAGGAAAGGGCCGCTTTTTTATGTCCTGCACGACTCCGTCCCCTGCCGGAAGATTTCCTCCGTCCGGGGCATACGGTTCTTTCTCCCCGCCCTTCCGTGCTTGCCGACGGGTTCCTTTTTCTATACCGTGGAAAACGCGCATTTTTCGCGCCACTTATCCCGACGCTTCGCCGGCACAAGAGGTTCCGTATGTCATCCATTCAGGCTACCCGTATGCTCACTCCGGGCCCCACGCCCATTCCCGACCGTGTTCGTCTGGCCATGGCCGCCCCCCTGCTTCATCACCGCAAGGACGCATTCAAATCCATCCTGGCCGAAAACCAGATCATGCTGAAGGAACTCTTCTGCACGGCTTCCCCCGTCATTCCCCTGGCCAGCTCGGGCACCGGCGGCATGACGGCCGCGGCCTTCAACCTGTTTCAGCCGGGAGAAAAAGTTCTCGTCGCCACGGCCGGATATTTCGGCAACCGCTGGGTGGACATCGTGACCATGCGCGGCCTTGAACCCGTCGTCCTGCGCAAAAATGCCGGAGAATCCTTCGACCCCGAGGAAATCCGCGCCATGCTGGACGCCGATCCTTCCATCCGCGGCGTATTCATGCAGATTTCGGAAACGTCCACAGGCGTGCTCCATCCCGTGCAGGAAGTGGCGGCCGTCACCCGTGAACGCGACGTACTCTTCGTGGCCGACGGCATTTCCGCGGTTTCCATCTCTCCCGTACGCATGGACGAGTGGGGGATAGACTGCCTCATCACCGGCTCGCAGAAAGGACTCATGCTGCCTCCCGGTCTGGCCTTCGTGGCCCTGTCTCCCCGCGCATGGAAACGGGCCGGGGAAGTCCGCCCCCAGTGCTACTACTTCGATCTGACGGCGGAACGCGCCAGCTGCGAAAAGAACCAGACGCACTATACTTCCCCCATCAGCCTGCTTGTAGGACTGCATGAGGCCCTGACCATGCTGAAGGAATTCGGCATGGAAAACGTGTTCAGGAAGCAGTGGGCCCTCACGCAGATGGCCAGAACCGGCCTGAGCGCCATGGGCATGGAACTTTTCGTCAAGGAAGAAGGAAGATACACTTGGGGACTGACCAGTGTACGCATGCCCGACGACATGCCCGCCGGTCCTGTCGTGGCAAAGGCGTTCAAGGAATGCGGCGTCATCCTCACCGCAGGCCAGGGCGATCTCAAGGACAAGGTGCTCCGCCTCGCCCACATGGGCTGGATAGACTGGGGCGATCTGGCCGCCGGTCTGCATGCTCTGGCCTGGAGTCTGCCTGAAAAGCCCTCAGGAGCCTATCTCGAAGCCGCTCTCGACGCCTACCACAAGGCTCTCGGCGAGTAGTGACGCCCCGAAATCACGAAAAAGGACCGGTCTGCCGCGATTCCGACCCGGTCCTTTTTCTCATCCGCAGATACCCCCGTCTGCCCGGCATGCTCCTCTGTTCAACGCAGAAGCATGAATACGCCGGTGAATACACACAGAAAGGCTATGGCCTTCTTTAGCAGGGATGTGTTCAGACGGGAAGCCGCCCGTATGCCCGCCCATACCCCTATGCTCTGCAGAATCACGGAAAGCAGGGCAATCTTCCAGTTGATCTGGTCGAGAATCATGTTGCCCACACTGCCCGACAGACAGGCAAACATCTGAAAAGGCTGTGCGGCAGCCACCGTCGCCAGAGGAGAAAAACCCATGACTATCATCATGGGAACGGAGAGCACCGGGCCTCCCATGCCGGTCAGTCCGGCCATGAAGCCTACAAAAGACCCCACGAACAGGAGATACCGGAACCGCCCGCGTTCCGTCGCCATGCTGCTCACGGGATGAGGCTGACGCAGCGCCGCGGCTCCGGAGACGATGATGAGCACGGCCAGTATGGCATTGAGCGCCACATCCCCCACCACGTGCTTGGTCAGAGCACCGAAACAGCTGAACAGCAACGCGCCGATGCACTGAGGGACAACCATGTCCCTTTTCAGATTGCCGCGACGCAGATGCAGAAACGTGCCCACGGCGGCGGTGAAAAAGAAACTGCACAGCGCCGTTCCCGAAGCCAGAGACAGCGGCATGCCCGTGCCGTACTGGATGGCCGGAATAAGCAGAATACCGCCTATGCTGGTGGCTCCGCAAAGAAAACCCACGACTACAAAACTGACCGTGAGAAACATCGTCATAACCGCTCTCCCCGACCGGATGTTCCGGCAGCCTGTCCGTTCCGACTGTCGCCGCTGTGCAGATCCGCATGTGCCCTTCTGCACACTGTTGCGGAATTTCGCTGTTCCGGTCTCCGCCCTCTTCGTTCCGTTTGCCCGGTACATTCTCCAATATACCGGTATTACTTATAAAAAATTTTTTCCTGTAAC
>JAXVQY010000336.1:0-13655 GCA_037303805.1 bacterium
GATCATCTTCGTGCCCGGCGGCTTCTCCGGCGGCGACGAACCCGAAGGTTCCGGCAAGTTCATCACGGCCTTCTTCCGCAATCCCGAAGTCTCCGACGCCACCATGGACCTGCTCAAGCAGCGCGACGGCCTCATGCTCGGCATCTGCAACGGCTTCCAGGCGCTCATCAAGCTCGGCCTCGTGCCCTACGGCGAAATCATCGACGCCGACGCCCACTGCCCGACCCTGACCTTCAACGTCATCGGCCGCCATCAGTCGAAGATCGTGCGTACCCGCATTTCGTCGCGGCTGTCGCCGTGGCTTTCCGGCGTCCGGACGGGCGACATCATCTCCGTGCCCGTGTCCCACGGCGAAGGCCGCTTCCTCTGCGAACCCGACCTTCTCAAGAAGCTCATGGACAACGGCCAGATAGCCACCCAGTACGTCGACCTCGACGGCAAGCCCACCATGGACGTGGACTTCAACCCCAACGGTTCGGTCTGGGCCGTGGAAGGCATCACCTCGCCCGACGGCAGAGTCTTCGGCAAAATGGGCCACTCCGAACGCGTGGGCGCCGACCTCTACAGGAACGTGCCCGGCAACTACGACCTTCACCTCTTCGAATCCGCGAAGAACTACTTCAGCATCTGAAGACGGTAACGCCCGCGGGGAGAGCTCTTCTCCCCGCGCCGCGCTCAGGCCGCCCCGACGACATGCCGGTGCAGCCTCCGCCCGAAAGAGCCCGGAAATACTCAGGCCGCGTTCCCCGTACCGACGGGAGAGCGCGGCCTCTGTTCATCGGCGGCGTTCCACGCGCACGATGCGTCCGCCTTCCGGCGCGGGAAGCGGATCGTGCCTGCCGAGATATCCGGCCACCACGTCCGCCACCAGCGGATCGGGCGCGGAGACCGCGCGGCCCTGCTTCAGCATGGCGTAGCCGTCGCCGCCGTCCGCAAGATAATCGGCAAGCGCGATCACATAGCGGCCGTCGGCACGGATCGGGACATACTCGCCCTCCCTGCTGCGGATGAGGGCCCGGATCACGCGCCGCCCGGCGGGACGCGCGGCATCCACCTCGTAACGCAGCCCCGCGACCTGAAGAAGCCGCGGTCCCCGAGCGCCCTCCTGGGCCGCACCGTGTTCCAGAGCCGCGAGCAGTTCCCTGCCGCCGTACTCGCGCACGAGCACGGCATTGCCGAAAGGATGCACGGAAAGCACGTCTCCGCGCGTCACGTTTCCGGCCGGAAGCGCGGCCCGCAGCGCACCGCCGTTGCACAGCGCGGCCTCGGCGCCGAAGGGCCGGGCATATTCCAGCATGGCATCGGTCGTGACCATGCCGCCGAGACAGTCCTCTTCCCGGCACAGATCCATACCGTCCGGCAGGGAAAGATCATGATGCCCCACCACCTCGGTGCGGAGCCTTTCCAGCGCGGCGCCGAAACGCACGATGAGCGCCTGCACCGCAGGATCCACGGGCATGTCGGCCGTCAGCTCCACCGCGGAACCGTGCCAGGCGACAGGCACGCCCCCGGCATCGAAATCCACGGTCAGCTCTCCGAGATACTTCGCCCCGCGCCCGGCCGTGACCACCAGCACCGGCGATCCGTCCGGCGCATGCTCCACCACGGGATACGGCCCGTCGGAAGACCCCGGACCGAGCCAGCTGTGCGTATGCCCGCCCACGATGACATCCACGCCGTTCACCGAACGCGCAAGCTCCCTGTCTTCGGGAAGTCCCAGATGCGTGACCGCCACGACGTGCTTCACGCCCTGCGCCTCCAGCTCCCGTACCTCGCGCCTCAGCACGGCCGCAGCGTCGGAAAACCCCGTGTGCGGACACGCCGACGCCAGCACCGAAGCCTTGTCGTTGGCCAGCCCCACAATGCCCACCTTCTCGCCGCGCACCGTCAGGATCAGATGCGCCCTCGTGCCGCCCTCCCGCAGCGGACAGCCCTCTTCCGGCGCAAGATTGGCCGCCAGCACGGGCAGCGGCGTCGCATGCAGAAAACGGGAAAGCTCCGCACAGCCCTCGTCGAATTCATGATTGCCCAGCGTCATGGCGTCCCACGGCACCGCCCGGTCCACCTCCGCAATCATGGGCCACTTGTTCACGCTGTAAAAAAGCGTGCCCTGAAACTGATCCCCGGCATCCAGCGCGATCACGTTGTCGCGCTCCCGCTTCGCCGCCTTCAAGGCCGCCGCCACGCGCCCCAGTCCGCCGCGACTGTTCCGGCCGTCCAGACTCGCGTTGCCGTACCTGTCCATGCCCGCAAGATACGCATGCGTGTCGTTCGTGTGCAGTATCACCAGCTCAAGCCCGCTGCCCCGCGCACCCCCGTCCCGCACGCATCCTGCCGACACACACGCCAGCACCAGCGCAAGCGCCGTACACACACCCTTCATCCGGTCCGCTCTCATGCCTGTTCTCCGTTTTCTCTGCCCGGACACATCCCGCCCGCAGCCGCGGAAAACGATAGATTCTTCCCCTCTTTTCCGTCAAGAAACAACGCCCGGCCCACGGCGGCTCCCCTCTTCGTTCCCCGGCCAGCGATTCGCCCCGGCGCCTGCGGCTGTGCTCCGGCGGCGCCCCCGCAGCCCCCCCCCTTCGTCTCCGACCTGCCTTTGCCCGCGCCCGACTGCCTGCATCTGTGCTCCGGCCCCGGCACCCCTCCCTCCGTCTCCCGCCTTCTCCTGCACGCAGAAAAGCCGGCGAACCTGACGGAACACCGGCTTTTCAGGAAGGGGGGACAGAAAGAGACTACTTTTCCAGTTTCGCGATTTCAGCACGGATGCTGTTCAGCAGATCGGCGGGAATATCGGGGAATTCCTTGTAGAGATCCTTCGTGGCGGCTTCCCAGCGATCGCGATCTTCCTGCGACATTTCGGTGAAGACGACGCCCTTTTCCTTCATGGCGTTGAGGCTGTCGACATCGTTCTGGATCAGCAGTTCACGGGCGCGCTGGCAGTAAAGGTCGGCGGCGTCCTCGAAGACCTTCTTCACGTCCTGGGGCAGCTTGTTCCACCAGGCGGTCGAAACCATGAGCAGATGAGGCACATAGATATGACGGCTCAGGAAGCCGTGGTTGGCCTTTTCATACCATCTGTTGGTGTACTGACCGGGGATGTCCACGTCGGTGCCGTCGATCACGCCCTGCTGAAGGCTGGTGTAGATTTCCGTCACGGGCATGGGCACGGAGCTGATGCCGAAGGCCGTCAGGGCGGCGATGTGCACGGGCGAACCGGACGCACGGATCTTCTTTCCCTTGAGATCATCGGCCTTGGTCACCGGGGTGGTGGTGAACAGCACGCGCGAACCGTAATGCAGGAAGCGCAGCATGGTGACCGAGGAATTGCTGGTATCGGCCAGCAGCTTCTTGCCGACGGGACCGGCAAGGATCTCGTCGGCAATGTCCTGATTGGGGAAGAGGTACGGCAGGTCGAAGATCTTGAAGGACGGCACGAACTTGCAGATGTTGGAAGGCCCTTCGACGACCATGTGGACGGTACCGAGGCGCATGCCCTGATAGCAGGTTTCCATGGTGCCGAGCTTGGAGTTGGGATAGATGTCGAGGATGTACTGTCCGCCGGTTTTCTCCTCAATGTACTTTTTCATCTCCTCCATGGCGATGACGAGGGGATGGGAAGTATTGCCGTGCGTGGTGATCTTGACGTGCTTGGCGGCCTGTGCGGGCGCGGACCATCCCGCCATGAGTCCGAGGGCGACAAGGCATCCGACGAACAGGGAAGAACGGAAGTGTCTCATGATAACCTCCTGAAAGGATAATTTTCTTTTAGAGCAAGAGCAGCGCGAACTGAGGCACGAACACCAGCAGGTAGTACAGTGCCATCATGACGGCGACGAACGGAAGAATGGCGCGGCTGAGCGTGGCGAAGGGGATGCCGCTGAGTCCGCAGCCCACGTAGAGGTTGAGTCCGACGGGCGGCGTGATGTTGCCGATGACGGTGCCGAACACCATGATGACGCCGAAGTGTATGGGATCCATGCCGCAGGCCACGACTACCGGCAGAAGGATGGGAGTCATGAGCAGAATGATGGATCCGGGTTCCATGAACGTGCCCAGGATGATGATGAGCGTGGCCACCAGGAAAAGCTGAATGGCGGCGTTGGTGGAAATGGAGGCAAACATTTCGGCGACCACGGCATCGGCGTTCTGACTGACCAGAAGGATGCCCATGGCGGTGGCCATGATGATGACGTAGAAGATCATACCCGTGGTCTTGATGGTGGAGGTGAAGATTTCCACCACCTTGCGGACGGTCATGGTCTTGTTGATGAAGGTTTCGGCAAAGAGGGCGTACACGGCGGCGACCACACCGGCTTCGGTGGGCGTGGTGATGCCCGCATAGATGCCGCCGAGGACGATGAACGGCACGATGAGGGCCCACTTGGCATGCCAGGCGGCGGCGAGACGTTCACGGGCGGAGGCTTTGGGAGCCTTGATGCCGAAGCCCTTCCGGGCGGAGATCCAGGCGGCGAGGAGCATGAAGGCCGTACCTGTGGCCAGACCGGGAAGGATGCCGCCGATGAAGAGATCGCTGATGGAACACCCTGCCGTGGCGCCGTAGATGATGGCGGGCGTGCTGGGCGGAATGAGGGCGCCCAGACAGCCGGAGGCGCTGTTGACCGAGGTGGAGAAGGAGCGCGAATAGCCTTCCTTCACCATGGGAGGAATGAGGATGCCGCCCACGGCAGCGGTGGTGGCGGGCGGCGAACCGCAGAGCGCCCCGTAGAAGAGACAGGTGAGCACGGACACGAGGGAAAGTCCGCCGGTGATGTGGCGCACGAGGGTGCTTGCGAAATCGAGCAGCGCCCTGGCCATGCTGCCGCGCTGCATGATGTCGCCGGCAAGGACGAAGAACGGCAGAGCCATCAGCGGGAAGGAATCAAAGGTGTCGTAGCACTTCTGAACAAGCAGGGCAAAAGGGATGTCGTTGTACCAGCAGGCTGCGAGTACCGCCACGCCTATGGCCGTTCCGATATGCAGTGTCAGCGCGAGACCGACAAGCAGTATGCAGAAAAGAAGAATTAGAGACTGATCCATACTCACTCCTGCACATCTATTTTTTCATTTTTTATGATGCAGACGATATTGAGTATTGAATAGAGGGCGGTGAGCCATATACATACAGGAATGGGAATCCAGGTGATATAGATGGGAACGGGCATGGATGAAGCCATGTAGTTCATGGCCTTCACCTCCCAGATCATGTCGTAGGAAAGACAGCCGAGCAGCAGCATGAACAGCGCCGTGCACGACATGGAAAAGAGCCGGAGAACCTTCTTCATGCCCGGAGAACTATAGGTCAGAAGCAGATCCACGCACAGATGATTGTCGCTCCGCATGGTAAGGGCTATGCCCACGTAGGCCACGGCAATGAAGAGGAAGCGGCAAAGCTCCTCCGGCCAGGGAAGCGCATGGGAAAAAACGTACCGCATGACCACCTGAAGAAAGGCCACGGCGACCAGCATTCCCAGCGAGAGCACTCCCAGCAGGACCACGCACCGGTCCACATATTTAATGATGAGTCGCAACACTCTTACCCCCAGAAAAGGCAGATAGAAAATGCATCCCGCAAAGGGGAAACCATAACGCTCGACAGACTTCGCACCTCCTGCGTTTTCGTTCCGTGAAAGCCGGCCGGAAGCAGGGAACGCCTCCCCGTGCGGACATCGGCCCTGCCAGTTTCATTACGGGCATGACGTCCGGCGACTTCCGCCGTACACAGGACTTCGTGCAAGTTTTATGCCAAAAATAACGTCGTCGAAGCCGCTTTTCCGTTGCGGCAGAAGGAAATTCCCTCTGTTTTTTGTGAAAAAGAGGTTTGTTCTTTTTGGAATTATCAAGAAATTACGGATTCAGACTTGGGACAAACGGAAGATACGGACAAAAATGCCTCACTTTGAAAAAATAAATAATACACTGTTATTACTTATAAAATTATAATTTACCCAAAAAGTGAAGCATTTCTGCCCCCACGTCGAAACCGGCGCATTTGACAGCCCAGGGCTTCCATGCTACCTACAATTTCATGAAATCCCCATGCACACTATGAGAAAATACATTCTAACTATTGATATTTTATAACTATTTTTTAATGCTGTCTTTCCGTGTTTCCGAAGGTCGGGCGAAAGAAAAAATCTCTCCTTGCTCATAAGTGGAACAAGCCAAAATTTGAGGCATGAATGCCTCAATATATCAAGATAAGAGGCAGCCCCATGTCCGACGATGAACTCTTTCATGAATTTTTTTCTCCCGGTCTCATAAATCTGCTGAATTCCCAGAGTTTCGGCGTATGGATCCTCAACGGCAAAGGCGACGTGCTCTACATCAGTCCTTCGGCCATGAAGGCTGTAGGTGTGGAGAAGACGGAAGACCTGCTGCACAAAAACACCGTCACCATGTCGGAATTCGGCTTTTCCACCAGCCGGAACATGGAGCAGGTGCTGCGGACGAAAAAACCGACCTATCAGAAGGACGTGCTCACCAGAACCGGCGAACTTGCCGACATCGCGACCTATCCCGTTCTCCGGCCGGACGGCGAGATAGCGTTCATCATTTCCTTCAACATCTACAAGGGAGCCATACAGTTCGCCCAGGATGCGCTGCTGGCGCAGCAGATAGCGTCGCACATGCTCCAGTCGTCCTACACGCCGGACGGGTTCATCGTGGAGAGCGAGGAAATGAAGGCCGTCATGAAGATCGTGTCCCGCGTGGCGGGCAGAGACGCGAGCGTGCTGCTCATCGGGGAATCGGGCGTGGGCAAGGACGGCATAGCGGGACTCATACACAAGCTTTCCCCGCGCAAGGACGGGCCGTATGTTCCCATCAACTGTTCAGCCATACCGGAAAATCTTCTGGAGTCCGAGCTGTTCGGCTATGAAAAGGGCGCGTTCACCGGAGCCACGACCTCGCGCATGGGCCTGCTGGAAATGGCCAACAAGGGCACCGTGTTTCTGGACGAAATCGGCGATCTGCCGCTCATGGCTCAGGTCAAGCTGCTGCGGACGCTTCAGAATCGTTCGATCATGCGCCTGGGCAGCAAGAAGGTCATCAATCTGGACGTGCGGTTCATCACGGCCACGCATCAGCATCTGGAAGAACTGGTGGAAGCGGGTCGTTTCCGGGAGGATTTCTATTACCGCATCAACGTGATCAAGATAGAGATTCCGCCGCTCCGGCGCCGCCGGGCCGACATCATGCCCCTGTGCCGCTACTTTGCGGACAAGTTCGGAGACAGGTATCAGGAAAAGAAATACTTCTCCCGGATGTCGGAACGCATGCTCCTGGCCTATCCCTGGCCCGGCAACGTCCGGGAGCTGGAAAACACCGTGGAGCAGTCGCTGACCTTCTGCCCCTACTCCATCATCAGCCCCAACTATCTCCCGGAAAAGATCCGTCAGAACTACAAGGCGCCCAAGAAAACGGAATTTCCCACGCTGCACGAAGCCGTTCAGGATTGCGAACGCGCCCTGATCAGAGACGTCATCCGCACCTGCGATTCCTCCCGCAAGGCGGCAAAGGTGCTCGGCGTCGATCAGAAGACGGTGCTGCGCAAGATGAAGCAGCTCAATCTCACCTGGCCTGACGAAAACGCCTGAGACCAGCGCCGGCGCCCTCGAAAAACGAACGAAGCCCGTCTTTTCCCGAACAGGGGAAAGACGGGCTTCGGCACATCGTCGACCGGGATCAGAGGAAGGTTACCACGGGATCGGGACGGTGCGGCAGTTTCAGGAAGTTCACGTCGGGATAGCCCACCATCATGGCGGCATAGGCTTCGCAGTCGTCCGGGATGGCCAGACTTTCAAGCTGCCGTTCGCGGGCCAGGGCAAGGATGCTTCCGGCCCAGCACGAACCCACGCCCTGAGCGTACAGCGCCAGCGACAGATAGGTTATGGCCGATATGCAGTCCGCCTCGCCGTAAACGTGTCTCGGCGCATAGGCCAGCACGATGCACGGCGCATAGCGCAGCAGGGAGTCGATGCCTTTCCTGTAGTTTTCATAGTGCCGGTGCGAAGTGACGTCCTCCGCCTTTTCGTAATAGGGAAGCAGTTCCTGCAGAAGCTGTTCCCTCTTTTCCGGCGTGCGTATGACGACCCAGCGTACCGGATGCGCCCCCCGCGCGGAAGGCGCATAGTTGGCGGCATCCAGGGCCTTTTCCAGCACTTCCTGCGGCACCTCCCGCGAGGAATACACCCCGAGAGAACGCTTGCTCTTGAGGAAAAGCATCAGACGTTCAGGCACGAGTCCCTGGTTTGCGGGCACTTCCGGCAGCGAGGAGGACGGCACGCCGTCCAGAATGATGGCCTCGCCCGGACACACCGCGCTGCAATGGCCGCAGTGCATGCACAGAGGAAGCTGTTCCTTGTCGATTTCGATTCTGCCCTTTCCGCCCATCTTGAAAATGTACCGTCTGCACACGCTGACGCAGCATTCGCAGGACAGACACTTTTCATGAAGAATCTCAATTCCCATAAGGCCTCCCTTGCGTCTGAGGATTGACCATCAGTCCGATAAGCTCTCTCACGTCGCCGCACTGATCCAGAGTCAGGGCCGCGTGCATGATGTCGGCCTGCCGCTGCCGGTCGAAGGGCAGCACGGCATGTGCCGCACAGTCGCAGAATTTCCGCTTCATGGCATCCATGTCGGGCAGCGTGTCCGGCATGCCCGTAAGCCGTTCGCAGGTATGGGAAATCGTGACGCCGTCGTCGTAGGTGACGGTCATGGTCACGGGCGTCATGTCCATGGGCGGGGCCTTGGGATCCACGCTCAGGGTGATCTTTTCGGCCACGGCCGCGACTTCGGGATCACGGGTTCCCTCCACGGTGAAATCCTCGAGACGGGCCGTTCCGCGGCACAGTCCGAGAGCGCCGCACCAGGCCGAACTGAGTATGCTTTCCACCACGATGTTGCCGGAAATCTCGGCATAGGGCTTGCCCGCCACGGACCAGGTGATCTCGGGCATCTCGATATGGACGGAACGGATGTGTTCCGGCGAGGCATGGGCCCGGCTGCGCAGGGCGATGCCGCACTCCAGGGCGCCTGCCGAGTCGCGTGCACAGGGGAAGGGCTTGAAGCCGATGTTCATGAGATCCCATTCGCTGCCCAGTCCGCCGAGCATGCGTTCGCGTTCATACAGGCCGTTCTCGTAGAGATTCATGTAGCCGTAGCGTCCCTCGAGCACGTTCCGTGCGCCGGTGAATCCCTTCTTCACCAGCATGCATGCCGTAAGCGCTCCCCGCACGCCGAAGGCGGGGTGCAGTCTCTTGACCAGCGCGCCGTCGATGTTGGACTGAAGCGTCGTGGAGACCTGCGCATACATGATGCCGAAAGCCTGAATCAGCTCCTCGACGGAAAAACCGAGCAGCTTGCCCGCCACGGTCACGGCGCCGAAATACGCCATGGTGCCCGTATGCGTAAACCGGGCCACGCCCGTGCAGGAACGCCCTATTCTTCCCATGATTTCCGCGCCCAGGATCACCGCTTCCAGAAGCTTCCTGCCGCTGCATCCCCCGAGACTCTCCGCCACGGCGAGCGCCGTGGAAAGACAGGTGCAGTGCGTATGAAGAAAGGCGGCGTCGTTGGTGTCGTCGAAGTCCAGAGCCTGAAACATGGCGGCGTTCACCATGGCCGCATACATGGGATGAACCTTTTCACCCGTCACCATGACGGAGGCCCGGGCAGGTCCGCCCATTTCCGCGGCCCATTCCCTCAGGCCCGCAATCCCCGGTGCGGAAGAACCGGCAAGTCCCACGCCGAGCGTGTCCATGATGATGAGCTTGTCATGCTCCACCACGCGTGCGGGAATGTCGTCGAACGATGTTCTGCTTATGAATTCAGCAAGTTCGGATATTGCATCCATATATCATCTCCGCATCGGCCCGCGGAGGGAGACATGTCTCCCCCTGCAGAACCGCATGATAGCGTAAGCGGCCCGCTTCTGGCTAGAGCTGAAGCAGACGTGCCGCGTTTTCGTACATGTTGAGGCGCAGGGCCTCGTCCGTAAAGCCGAGTTTCGTCCACAGCTCGTAGCTCTGTCTGACGCTGCGCACGGGATAGCTGCTGGCATAGAGAATGCGGTACTTGAGAATGTGATTGCCCGCATTGACGATGTTGTCCACGCCGCACATGCCGGGAAGATAGGCATAGCAGTCGGGCAGCAGGTAGATGTTCCTGTGCACCATGGCCACGCCCATGAGCCCGTCGATGAAGGGCCAGCAGGCATGGGGAACAATGATGGTCAGGCGGGGGAACTTGATGGCCACACGTTCAATTCTCAGAGGATCGGCATAACTCATGTCCGGCACATAGATGCCGCTCTGCATGATGGAAACGATGATGCCGTGATCCTCGCAGTACTTGTAGACGTGATCAATGGCATCGTCGTCGGAATGCAGGGGCGGCGTGCTGAAGCTGGGGTCGATGCACACGCCCTTGAAGCCCTTTTTGCCCACATACTCTTCAATGGTTTCGAGCGCATGGGGATCGCGGGGTTCCACGGCGGCAAAAGCCTGGAAGATATCAGGATACATTTCCGTCAGTTCCAGAGAATCGGCATTGACGGAACCGCCGTGGGAAATGCCCGATTCGCTGACGCGCCCCATGAGCACGGCCCTGGCTATGCCCACTTCCTCCATTTCCTTCATGAGCAGCGGTACGGAATGCTGATCGGCGGAAGGGATGTCCTCCCTGCCCATGGTGCCGAACATTTCGTCTTCGGGCCGCTCCGGCCTGTCCCAGGCATGTCCGAAAATGGCAAGATTCAGATTGCTCTTGAAGGGAGGACGCACACGGAAGTCAATAATCATGGATATTCTCCTTCACGGGACCTGCAAAACGCAGGAGTTACAGTTCCGAAGCACAGAGAAAGCCGTCATGAACGGCCCGCAGCACATTGGCGGCGCCGCGGGCGTCACCGATGACGGAAACCCGTCCGAACGCCTTTTCCAGCGCATCGCGCAATCCGGTGCGCGGGGCGTATCCGGCGGCGACGATGACGGTATCGGCCTTGTAGAAGCCGTCCTTTGTCCGGACGCCTTCCGGCACGACTTCCTCGATGTCCGTGCCGGTACGCACCGCTATCGCCTCCTTCGAAAGCATGTCGGCGATATGCCCCGCATAGGTTGCCCCGGCTTCCCGGGCAACGGCGTCCAGTTTTTCCAGAATCGTGACCTTCACGCCTCGGCTGCCGAGGTAGAAAGCCGTTTCCACGCCCACCAGTCCGCCGCCTATGATGACGGCAAGGTCTCCGGACCGCTGCTTTCCGGCAAGAATGTCTTCAGCCATGACGACGTGGGGAAGGTTCAGCCCCGGAATCGGCGGCCTTGTCTGAGAGGCGCCGGTGGCGAGAATCACCTGTTCCGGCCGGCTGTCGCTGATGTCCTGCGCGGACAGCACCTCGCGCCGCACGATGCGCACGCCGTTCTTTTTCAGCTGCGTTTTCAGATAGTCCAGGAAAAGCAGAAAACTTTCCTTTTCCGGCGGCGCGGCCACGAGAGGCAGCTTGCCGCCCGGTTCCGCCCTCTCGTAGAGCGTCACCGTGTGCCCGCGCAGCGCGGCCACCCGTGCGGCCTCCATCCCGGCGGGCCCTCCGCCGACCACGGCGATGCGCTTCGGCGCGGCCGCGGGGACGATACGGCGCTCCCTCTCGAACGACGCGCGGGCATTGAGCATGCAGCCCACGCTCTCGCCGCGGAACAGAGCGTCGCAACAGCCCTGATTGCAGGCCACGCAATAACGGATGTCTTCCGGATGTCCTTCGCGGATCTTTTCAAAAAGACG
Source organism: bacterium (assembly GCA_037303805.1). Lineage (GTDB taxonomy): Bacteria > Desulfobacterota > Desulfovibrionia > Desulfovibrionales > Desulfovibrionaceae > Mailhella. The sequence continues at coordinate 11,782 of JAXVQY010000336.1, forward strand.
GGGATCGGCGATGAGTCCGCGTCCCACGGCCACCATGTCGGCGTCGCCGTCGGCAATGCACCGCTGCAGCAGCTCCGCGCTGTTGAGCCTTCCCGCCACGATGACGGGCACCGAAAGCCGCTGACGCAGCCTGCGGGCATAGGGCAGAAGAAAGCCCTGCGGCACGAACATCGGCTGAATGCTCGTATGAATGGACTCGTAGCAGCCTGCCGTGATGCTGACGGCCTGAGCCCCGGCTTCCTGCGCCATGAGACAGATGCGCTGCACCTCGTCGAAGGTCAGCCCGTCATCCAGAAATTCCGACACGGAAATCCGTATGGTCACGGGCACACGACCTTCCGCGGCCTCTATGACCGCCTTCAGGACCGCCATCGGGAAACGACAGCGATTCTCCAGCGAACCGCCGTACTCGTCCGTCCGCCTGTTGGAATGCGGCGAAAGAAAGCTCGCCAGCAGATAGCCGTGAGCAAAATGCACTTCCAGAAGATCAAAGCCCGCGGCCACGGCACGGCGGGCGCCGTCGCGGAACTTGCGGATCAGACCGGGCAGTTCGGAAACCTCCAGCGCCCGGGGATGATTGTTCAGCAGCGCACAGGGCAGCGCGGAAGGTGCCACCGGGCAGAGTCCCGTGGTCGCTTCCGTGGCCTGCCGTCCGGCATGATACAGCTGCGCACCGATGCGGCTGCCCTCGGCATGCATCCTGTCGCACAGCCGCGTCAGCCCCGGAAGAAACTTGTCGTCATACACGCCGATCTGCGCCGGAAGTCCGGCGCCTTCCGGCGATACCGCCACCGATCCCGTCATGATCAGGGCAACGTCATGACGCGCACGCTCGGCAAAGAACTCGATCAGCCTGTCGCTGACCATGCCGCCGACATGCGCCATGCCGTTTTCCATGGGCGACATCATGATGCGGTTTTTCAGCTTCAGTCCGCCGATGGAAACAGGGGAAAAAAGCGTCTGCATGAATACCTCAACTCGCTTGTGAAACTGGCACTTTTTCCCAAGCAAAATTCATGCCATAATATTTTTAATAATTCATATCAGTATGTTGCAAACTATATATTTTCAGAAATATTTTTCTCTCCTCTCCCCGCCTCTCCCGAGTCGCGAAAAAAACGCCGCAGCAGACCGCGGAAAAATTCCCCTGCCGCCCCCCTGCACGCCTCACCGCTGAAGCCCCCTGCACGACGCCTCACCGATGTCGAAAAACATTCCGACCGGCAGAGGAAACCGTCCGCCGGAAAAAGAAACGCGGAAGGGCATCTTCCCTCCCGCTTCATGATCATACCTCGACAACGTCCCTTACCCCGGAAAACAACCCCGGACCTGCTCCAGCTTCACCGCAACCCGGCGGCCCGCAGCTCCACCCTTCGTCTCCCGGCCTGCCTTTTCCCGGCCCGACTGCCTGCGGCTGTGCTCCGGCCCCGGCACCGCCCGTCCCGGCACCGTCCCCGCCTCACTCGCCGGACCCACATAGCCCCGACCTTCCGACCGGGCGGCCCCCTGCGCTCTTCCCTGTCCTCCGCTCCCCCGTGCTTCCGTAAATATCCCGCAGCTACGGACCGTCGCGCTCCGGCCCACACTCTGCCGCTCCGCTCCCCGGCCCGCGCCCCCGATCTGCTCCCGGTTCACATCCGGCCCCGCGACCATGCTTCCGCAAAAAGCGCAGCCCTCTCTGTCGCTCCGTCCCGACCACGCCCCTCTTCGTTCCTGGCCAGCGACCCGCCCCACCGCCCCGGCCTGCCCGTCCGAGAAACGCTTTCCGGAAGAATCGGATTTAAAACAAAAAAACCGTGGACCTGAATCCACGGTTTTCATTGGTTAAAAGAAAACCCCCAGCTAGGCTGGGGGTTCCCGAAAACTTATAGTTA
>JAXVQY010000337.1:0-5661 GCA_037303805.1 bacterium
CCCATGGTCGCACCCTCTGCAGCACCGGAGGCCGCGCTTCCGGCTGAAGCGGCTGTTCCTGCAAGAGAAGCCGCTTCAGTTCCAAGACCGGACGGCAGAGCAAGGGCTCCTGCCTGACTGGCCATGGTCGCCGTCATGGGCGCGACATTGTACATGCCCAGTCCGGCCGGCGTTGCCGAAAGCGCCGCGTCGCTGAGGCCTTCCACTGCCGTCGGTACTGCTGCAAGCCCGGAGCCTCCCGTGGTCAAGCCATGAACGGCAGAAGAGGCGGCAACAGCCTCCCCTGTTCCGGTCGCAGTCAGACTTCCGGCAAGAGAACCGGCTGCGTTTTCGGGGGAACCGAACATGGAGCCCATCATCTTTTCATAAAACGCACGACTCGTTCCGGGCTCAAACTGCTCCGTAATACCCATACCTCCGAGCGCACCTCCGAGTCCCGCGGCAATGGCCCCGCCTACAGTCTTGGAAGGTTCGTTGTATTTCGTCTCGGTCTTCTTGGTCATGGAGCTGGCGGTCTGACTGGCGTTCCCCAATGCCCCGACAGCAGCCTGATAGGGGCTCTGCGTCTTGTAAAGCGGCATGTTTAACCTCCCATGAATCCTACGCCCTGAAGAATGCCGGATGTCGCGTTGAGAGACGCCGCGGCCTTCTTGCGCTCAAAGTTCTCCTGTTCCGCCCCCACTCTGGCCTGAGTACGGGCACCGGCCATCTGGGCCGCCTTCTGCGTGTCCATGGCCGCCTGTATGCCCTGATACCGGCCGGAATTCGGATTTACGCCTATCCGCGCATTCGCCCTGCGCGTTGTCGCCTCTGCATCTTTCCAGGCGTTTGCGGCATCGGCCGAGGCAAGCCCCATGCGCTCGTTCACGTCCACGCCTTCAAGGGCGGAGGTCATGAACTGCTTTGCAGCTTCTGTCTGCTGCGGCAGAAGCTGCTTCGCGGCGTTGAGCTGATTTTTGTAAAGCTCCGTCTCATACGGCAGAAGATCCATATTTGCCTGGGCCTGAGCGATTTCATAAGGCTTGTAATACTGCTGCCACATCTGAAAATATTCGCGCGCCCATTGCTGCTGCTCTTCGGAAAGCGTGGCCATTCGATCATTGTATTCATAGTCCACGGAGTTGACCGTGCTTCCCCCACCTCCTTTGCACTCGGACACAGGACCGGAATATTCGTAGCTCTCATCCTCCAAAACCGCTCCAGAACGCATGTCCAGAACCATCCTTGTATGTATCCGCATCAGCGCTTCTCCATCCCGAGGCTTTTCCGGGTAACGGCCACCAGAACCGCGTCTTCACTTCTGCCTTCTTCGGCCATATATGCACCGTACGGAATGTTCCCCACCAGAAAGGCTCCGCACAGCAAAGGAAGTTTCCATGCCAAGGTATTGCGTCCGGCCACGAGACCGAGAATCACATCAAAAAGATAGCCCCGCTCATCCCGCAGCGAGAGCACATACTCATAAATGCAGCGGCCTATGACCACCGAAGTTCTGCGCCCCCATACTGCCTTGAAAAACACATAGTGCCCGCGAGCGGAGCGTCCCTCGAGTGTATTGTACCAGGTCAGTCCGGCAGGCCTTCCTTCCCAGAACACAAGAAACGGCAGAGATCCCACTCGAAGAATGTCCACAACAAACTCTTCTTTTGTCCGCACCGTACCGTCGGAAAAAAGCCGCCCCAGCGTTCTCTCATCACTCAACCGGTCGAAAACATACGAGAGTCGCTCCCGGGAGACCGGAGTATCTTTCAAGTATTGCATGAAGAATCGGTCATCCATCCTACTGCCTCCCCACAGTCATCCAGATCAACCGCCCGTGTACGGTCAGAGGCACCTCTTCCTCAACCTGTTCCGGAACAACAGCGCGGGCCACGGCATCAAACAACCAGAGGTCCCCGTTCTTCCTAAGACCGTCGGCCTTCACGATCATTTCTGCTCCGGACGGAAGAGAAGGAAACGAAAAACCGCTTACGCTCACCATAGGCGAACCGGACCAGTGGCCCGGCAGCTCCACGACATCCCCGTCTTCAGCCTGCCCAGAAACAACAAATGTCATGATTCCGTCCGCGATCTTCCCGGCCGATACGGCCTTCTCTGCTATCTTGTCTTCAGACACGGCACTGTCCGCGAGTTTCTCCGTCGTCACAGCCGCCGACTGTATGGCATCGGCATCAACGGCTCCGCTTGCCAGCTCTCTGCTTCCCACAGCTCCCTGAACAAGCTTCTTTCCCTCAATCACGCCGTCGGCAATCTTGACGGCGCTCACCGCACCATCCGCAAGTTTCTTTTCCGTCACTGAACCGTCACGCAGCATGGCCGCCGTTACCGAATCGGCCGAAGGAACGGGATTTCTGGAATATCCGGCAAGGTCGGAGCGCCTGACTGCCTGCGTGTCGGAAGCCCCGCGAATGTTTCCGGCAAGCCTGAGCAGGTACGCATGCAGACTCTGCAGGTACACGGTCAGGCTGCGGGGAAGGCCCTGCGGAACGGACGGAATCCCGCGATCAACCGCCATATTCCACCTCTTCCACACTGCCGCCCAGACGTACCTCATAGACATCGGCCGTGCCGGACAGCTCGAATGACCACACCCGTTCAGAACGGGTCGGCCTAATGCGCATGGTCTTTTCTCCCGTTGCCCTGAGCCTCGCACGGAAACGTCTGCCGTCCGGTCCGTACACATCCATGCGCACGGGACATCCCGGGCTCTGCTCCCCGGATATTCTGGCAGCGCTCATACCCGTGAGTGCGGAAAGGAAAAACTCCTTGGAACGCCAGCGGTACGACAGCGCATCACCTGCTTCAAACTCCCATATTCCCGCCCCCTCAGGAGTCTCCGCACCAAAATAAACGCAGTCGTCTTCAGAGTGATGATACAGGCAGGTCACCTTCCAGCCGTCGGGCAACTCCACTCTCACAATATCCGCACGACCTATATGAAATATCAGCCCACGGTTCGTTCCACGGAAAAAGCCCACATACCTGCCGTCATGTACCGTACCCATCAGGTTCTCCGGCCCCATGGCGGTCCACTGATCACGCGTCATGGTCTGCCCGGTGATCAGCGTCTGCTCCGAGCTCGTCATAAGCATCAGTCCGTCCGGGCTGGCATAAATTACGCCTCCGGCCATGGACGCCACGGAATCAGCGGAAACACAGGCCTGTTCAATCGGCAGATGAATAAGGGTAAGACTTTCCGGCACTCCACCCTGAGCAAGATAGGGTCTTCCGGTGGTAAGCACGATTATAGTACTGTCGGTATGTGCCAGTGCCACAATCGTATCTTCCACTGTCAGAGCGTATTCCTGCGGATAGGCATAGGGAATGAATGGCTCCGAAACCAGCAGCTCGTTTCCCCGAAAGCAAGCATAAATGCCGTTGTCCGTCTTGATGAGCCCACGGGCATTATCGGGTATGGCATCCCAGGTCGAAGTCTGGAGCACTTCAGAAGACACGTCCTTATCGTGCGCGGTATCTACATATGTGCCGCCTGACGCTTCCAGCTCTTCCAGAGTCAACTCCGCAAGAAAACGAAAGTCGCTTGCCCCGTTGCCGCTCACCGTCCGGTAAATGCGCAGATGAGTGATGTGCAGCCCCTCAAGCTCCGGGATCTCGAAGTCGGAAAGCGTCACGCCTCCACCGTCCACGACATCCACGATTTCTGAGGGAGGAGAAGGGGCTGACTCATAGGCAATCACGCCGTCCGCCAGCTTCTGTACCACGGTATAGCAGTACGAGGTGCTGCGCTGAATGTCCGGTTCTTCCTCGTCTTCCTCCCCCTCGCCGGTGTCGGCAAAAGGCTCGATCTCCACGCCCTCCAGAGGCTCGATTTCTACGCCGTCACTGCCGTACCTGCCTGGAGTTCCGCTCTCTTCCAAAGCGGCCCAGCCCTCGACGGTCACATCTTCGAGCGCCGCCGTGGCGCTGACATTGACAAGAGGAGCTGACGCCGGGCGAGGAATTCCCAGCCGGTACACCTTTCCGCCCGCAAGGTACATGGTGGGATAATCACGTTCCCCCGTCATAAGAAGCTGACCGAGCGGCTTTTCTCCCTCCACATCGAGAACTGCGCTTTTCACCACGCTCACACGGTCCGGCCATACAAGCCAGCCATCGTCATCATGCTTGAACACCGTTCCTGGTGCATCGCTCAAAAAACGCCGCTTCAAAGGTCCGCGCAAGGCGCACAAGCTGCCGCGCTCCAGCGAACAATTCACCGCCAAGGCCGCATACTGATTTTCCAGAAGCCGCTTCGACGTACGGGGCATTTCTCCAGCAAAAACAGGAACGAAAACAAGACTCATGAGGCGCTCCCGTGATACAGACGAACATGTTCGCTTATGGCTGAATCCACAGCGCTGCTCACAACATCCGAATTTATGGAAAGGAAACAGGTAACATTTGCGGATCCGTCAAACATCACATTGCCTGCGGCATCACCTTCAAACGTAATCTTCATGGGGGTACGCAATTTCTGTGCCTGCTTTGCCGTCATGCTTTCCATAACAGCCTCGGCCAGGCTGTTATCCGCCGCTCGCTCAACATCCGCTCGCTTCCATGCCTGCCATTCGCCGTTTTCCGTAATCCGGAATTGCAGCTGCATATCTTCCGTAATGCGTATCTGCGCTGTCTCTCCGCTACACTTGAAAGTCAGACCGAACAGCATTTCATTTATCTCCGTAGTTCCGGCGGCATCTGCATCCGAAGCTGTTCGCTTTCATAGCTTTCCCGACAATGCTGATTCTCCCAAAAGAAAAGCGTATCAACTATTCTCCGGGGCCACTGCCGTTTCCCGTCTCTGTCCCAGCGCCAGCAGCGGGAAGACAACGTCTCGTCAGGCCATCCGCAAAGCAGTGCGTTCAAAAGCTGGTCGACAGCAATGAGCACGGCCTTTGCGTACGTCATACGGAAACCTCTTCATTCGGCAAATGGTATTCCGGCACTATGGCAGCAACCTCTTCAGGTTTCTGCGCCTGTCCCAACCTGTCTTCATAGCGTTGCCTGACCCCGGTGAGATATCCGGTCGCAACGGCAAAAGCATCCGCCTTGACCAGAATGCGGGAAACAAGTTCGGCCTTGTCCATGCCGCGGCCGAGCGCAAGAGCGTCCACAAGAGGTGTGTCTGCACTCTTGTCGGCTGTCCAAGCGCGGGCTTCTGCTTCCTGCTTATCGAAGGTCAGAAGTTCATTGGAGGGATAGTCGGCAACCAGCGTGGATACGGTACTGTCGTAGGCCGCATTTATTTCCGCGAGCTTTGCAGCTTTCATCTCATCAAGCGTCGGTTCAGAAGGAGTAGGAGGCACCTCCTCTGTCACTCTGTCCGGATGCGCCCTGGCATAGGATTCGATCTCAGCATAAAGAGTATCGAATTCAGCATGAATCTCAGCAGAGATGATTTCCTCGTCGGGATGAGGAACGGTATAGGTGCCGTTCTTTATGACGTATGCCTTGGTGTCAGGGCGATATATGATATTTCCGAAATCTTCCATTATGCTATCCTCACAAAGTGCATATATCCTCTTGACATAGGTCCTGATGTACTTGACTGTTCTGCTACAAGAGTACCTCCAGAGTATTTCGATGATTTACTGGATATCGTTACTCCGTTATTATTCCTGTCGTCTACCAAAGCCCATGTTCCATAGATAGGTAAATAAGTTC
>JAXVQY010000338.1:0-4853 GCA_037303805.1 bacterium
ATGGCCAATACGGCAAGGCGGATGGAGAGCGGAATCTCGATTTCAGGACGCGGACTGTAGCCGACTCGTGCAAGTCTGGAAGCTGCGTTGAAGATGGCGTACATCTGCATTTCATACACTTCTGGGTAGGTGATGCCGAGGCGGCAGCCGCGGTGACCGAGCATGGGGTTGACCTCATGCAGCTTTTCCACCTGAGCAAGGAGGCGTTCCTTTTCGGCAAGCAGGTCGGGGTTGTCGCCGCGTATCCGCAGTTCCGTGGTCTCCACGAGCAGCTTGTCGAGACTGGGCAGGAATTCATGCAGCGGAGGATCCAGAAGACGTATGCACACGGGCAGGCCGTTCATGGCCTTCAGAATACCGTAGAAATCGTTTTCCTGCATGATCTGCAGGGGCAGCAGGGCGGCGGTACGCTCTTCGGTGTTCTCGGCAAGGATCATCTTCTGCACGTAAGGAAGCCGTTCCTGTGCCATGAACATGTGTTCCGTACGGGTAAGGCCTATGCCTTCCGCGCCGAAGCGGCGTGATTTTTCCGCGTCTTCCGGAGTATCGGCATTGGCACGTACCTGCAGGTCGCGCACTTCATCGGCCCAGCCGAGAATGGTCTGATACTCGTGGGAGAGCTCCGGGTCCTTCAGCGGCACGGCTCCGAGAATGACGCGGCCGGTGGTGCCGTCTATGGAGATGAGATCGCCCTTCTTTACCACGGTGTCGCCTACGGTGAACTGCTGACTGTCGTAATCCACGGTCACGGCTTCGCAGCCGCATACGCACGGCTTGCCCATGCCGCGCGTCACCACGGCCGCATGACTGGTCATGCCGCCGCGACTGGTAAGAATACCCTGTGCCTGCACGATGCCGTGAATGTCGTCAGGTGTGGTTTCCACGCGAACAAGGATGACCTTAGCCCCCATGCGACCCAGATGTTCGGCCTCGTTGGCGTCGAATACCACTGACCCGAACGCCGCGCCGGGCGAAGCGGCAAGGCCGGTGGCCAGGACATGCGGATTGGCGGAGCTGTCGATCTGGCGGTGCAGAACGTTGGCCAGATGTTCGGGATCAATGCGGAGAATGGCCTCCTTCTTGTCGATGAGACCTTCCTCCACCATGTCGCAGGCTATCTTCAGGGCGGCCTGAGCCGTGCGCTTGCCGTTTCTGGTCTGCAGGATGAAGAGCCTGCCTCGTTCGATGGTGAGCTCGATATCCTGCATGTCGCAGTAATGCTTTTCCAGCGTTTCGGCGATATTGCGGAATTGCTCGTATATCTCGGGCATTTCGTCGGCGAGCTTTGCAATGGGCTTGGGCGTACGCACGCCGGCCACTACGTCTTCACCCTGAGCGTTGAAGAGGTATTCGCCGTACAGCTTCTTTTCACCGGTGGAAGGATTGCGGGTGAAGGCCACGCCGCTGCCGGAATTGTCGCCCATGTTGCCGAATACCATGGATTGGATGTTTACGGCCGTCCCGAGATTGTGGTCTATTTTGTTGATGGTGCGGTAGACGATGGCACGGTGGTTGTTCCACGAGCGGAATACCGCCTCGATGGCGAGCAGCAGCTGTTCATGAACGTTTTCGGGGAATTCTGTGCCGACTTCCCGGCGGTAGAGTTCCTTGTATCGCCTGATGACAGTTTCCAGCGATTCCACGGAAAGTTCCTGGTCGAGCTTCACCCCCTGGGCAGCCTTCTGTTCCGCGAGAATATGTTCGAATTTTTCCTTGGAGACTTCCATCACCACGTCGGAGAACATCTGAATGAATCGACGATAGGTGTCGCAGGCGAACCAGAGATTGTTCGTAAGTCTGGCCAGCGCGGGGAAGGTCACCTTGTTCAGGCCGAGATTGAGGATGGTGTCCATCATGCCGGGCATGGAAAATACGGCACCGGAGCGGACCGAAAGAAGGAGCGGGTCGTGTTCGTCCCCGAAGCGTTTGCCCACCTTTTCTTCCACCTTGGCGAGGGCCGCCATCACCTCGTCCACGAGGCCTTCGGGCAGCGTTCCGCCGTGCGCGTAGTAGTCGCGGCAGGCGTCGGTGGAAATGGTCATGCCGTAGGGGACCGGGAGACCGAGATTGGTCATTTCCGCCAGATTGGCGCCCTTGCCGCCCAGCAGACTCTTCATCTGTGCATTCCCTTCATGAAACAGATACACGTACCGCATAAGGACGTTCTCCTTCATCGCTTGAGGGTGACAGTTCTTTGCTTCAGAATACGAAACTCCGTCCGTCAGGTCAATATGGGAAAGAAAATAGACAAGACTACTGCAGAAGCAGAAGAAAAGCGGAGGAGCATCGAGGCGGAATCACAGGCGGCTTTCATCCGTGCATCAAAGTTATGCGTGAACTTCCGCTTCGAGAAGTCCGGGATCAGGAAGAGAACCTGGGGCGTCGACGGAGAAGGGAAACAAAGCGCAGAGAATCTGTTTCAAGTATTGCTTGAATGTTCAGTCGTTGGGGGCGAAGTCGCCGTGTCGGATCATGGATGCTGACGGTTCCGCTTGTCAAAGTACGGCCGCGGTGCAGGAGTGTCGTCTCATCGGCGGTCTTTTCGGTACGGGAACCGAAGGAGACATATCGGATCATGACAGGATCGGGAAAATTTTCCCGAGCAGAAAGCGGCCGCTTTTTCTTTGCCTCCGGCGGGAATAGTGCTAGGCTTGCCCTGCGGCGGCCATCTTCGGCCGTAACAGCCTCTAATTTCAATGCAAGAACGTAGACCGGGAGCAGAAGATGAGGACTTTTTCCAAATCCAGCAAACTGGACAATGTGCTTTACGACGTGCGCGGGCCCGTCGTGGATGAAGCCGCCCGCATGGAAGAGAGCGGGATGAAAATTCTCAAGCTCAATATCGGGAACCCCGCACCCTTCGGTTTTTCCGCACCGGAAGAGGTGATCTTCGACATGCGCGATTCCATCGTGAACTCGCAGGGGTATTCCGAGTCGCGCGGCATCTTCTCCGCCCGTAAGGCCATCATGCAGTACGCCCAGATCAAGAATATCCCCAACGTGAGCATGAAGGACATTTATACGGGCAACGGTGCGAGCGAGCTTATTCAGCTTTCCATGCAGGCACTGCTCAATAACGGCGACGAAATCCTCATTCCTTCTCCCGATTATCCGTTGTGGACGGCATGCGCCAATCTGGCCGGCGGCAAGGCCGTGCACTATATCTGCGACGAGGAGTCCGACTGGTTCCCCGATCTTGACGATATGGAAAGCAAGATTACCGACAGAACCAAAGCTCTCGTCATCATCAATCCCAACAATCCCACAGGCGCACTCTATCCGGTGGACGTGCTCGAGCGCATCGTGGAGATCGCCAGAAGGCACGAGCTCATCATTTTTTCCGACGAGATATACGACCGTCTCGTCATGGACGGCGAAAAGCATGTTTCCATTGCTTCTCTCGCTCCGGATCTGTTCTGCGTGACCTTCAGCGGATTGTCCAAGTCGCACATGGTCTGCGGTTTTCGTGTGGGCTGGATGATTCTGAGCGGCAACAAGAGCGTTGCTCAGGATTACATAGCGGGCATCAACATGCTGTCCAACATGCGTCTGTGCTCCAACGTACCCGGGCAGTCCATCATTCAGACGGCTCTCGGCGGTTATCAGAGCGTGAATGAATACATCGTGCCCGGCGGCCGCATCTACGAGCAGCGCAATTACATTTATGAGGCTCTCAACAGCATTCCGGGGGTTTCCGCCAAAAAGCCCAAGGCTGCGTTTTACATTTTCCCCAAAATAGATACGGAACGCTATCATATTGTGGATGATACGCAGTTTGCCCTCGACTGTCTGCGGGAGACCCGTATCCTGTTTGTCCCTGGTTCCGGCTTCAACTGGAAGCAGCCCGATCACTTCCGTATCGTATACCTGCCTCGTATCTCCGTTCTGGAAGAGGCCATGAACAAACTGGATATGTTCCTTCGTGACTACCGGCAGTAGTTCTGACTGCATGCTTTTCCCGGAAGGCGACCGTGCAAGACGCGGCCGCCTTCTTTTTTTGGCTTTTTATCCGGGCATGATTGTCCGGGGCTGTGCCCCGGGAGAAAGGGGCTGACATTATTATCATGGCAATTCTCTAAGCGCTGCTTTACGACGGTTCTGCGGGGCATATCCGGTTCGGAACGGAGCCCCTGAGATGCGTTTAATCGGAAAAAATAAACCGCGGCGGTAAGGCCGGGGCGGATTGGTTTCCCGTGCAGAAAACAGTTTTTCCCGCCGGATATCGGCGCGCTTTCACTCGGAACGTGGACGGATACGAGGACAGGCCATGCTTTTGTCAAGTCTCATAGATGCCTTCGGTCAGGCCGGAGTGCTGTGCATAGGCGACGTTATGCTGGATCATTTCGTCTACGGCACGATAGACAGAATATCTCCGGAAGCTCCGGTACCGGTATTCAGCTACGGTAGTGAGACAAGAATGCTCGGAGGCGCGGGCAACGTCATGGCCAATTGTGCGGCACTGGGATGCCGCGTGGCCGCAGTGTGCGCACTGGGGCGTGATGCTGCCGGGGCACAGGTACGTTCTCTGCTGGAGAATTTTGCGGATGACATGCTGGTCGTGGAGCGTCCTGGTGTGCCGACGGTGGAGAAAACACGCATCATTGCCGGAAGCAACCATATCATCCGCATTGACTCCGAAAAGAAGATGGATGTCGATCTGTTTGCCGACCCCGTCATGGAAAGGAAACTGGCCGACCTTATGGAACGATGTGATGTGGTTCTGCTTTCCGATTACTTGAAAGGCATGCTCGCACCGGAAAACTGCCGTCGAATTATCGACATGGCGCGCACTCTGGGGAAGAAGGTCATCGTCGATCCCAAGGGCAGCGACTACTCCAGATATGCCGGGGCCA
>JAXVQY010000339.1:0-5645 GCA_037303805.1 bacterium
CCGCTTCGGACAGATGGCAGTCGGGTCTGCCATCTCGTCCGGATCCGGGGAAAAAATCCTCGTCTCCTTTCGCCCCGAATGGGAAAAACAGCTCCGCGAACGTATTCTTGACCAGACCATACGTACGCTTCGCGGTCGTATCGACGCCTTCGGCGTAGCGGAACCCGACATCCGCCGCCAAGGCGACGATCAGATTCAAATCCAGCTGCCCGGTGTTACCGACACGGCAAGAGCTCTTCAGCTCATAGGCCGTACGGCGCAGCTCACCTTCCATCGTGTACGCCACGACGTCACCCCGGGCGGAGCCATGCCCGCGGGAACGGCGTGGTACCCGCTGGCCACGGGCACGCGCTCATGGAACAGTTCCGGCAGAGCCGACTTCTCCGGCGGCCTTATCCTCGACAAGGCACCCCTGCTTTCCGGTCAGGATATCGTCGATGCGCGCCCGGCTTTCGATGAACGCAATCAGCCATGCGTCTCCATTCAGTTCAGTACCCGCGGTGCGGATCAATTCGAGCACGTCACGGAGGAACTGCTTCATCAGCAGTTTGCCATAGTACTCGACGGAACTGTTCAGAGCGCGCCCGTGATCCAGCAGAAAATCAGCGGAGGAAAGGCCAACATCACCGGTTCCTTTACCACGGAAGAGGCACAGGATCTTGCCGTTGTCCTGCGCTCTGGTTCCCTGCCCGCCAAAGTATCCGTCCTGGAGGAACGTACCGTCGGCCCCTCTCTCGGGGCAGATTCCATCAGGGCCGGTCTCGTGGCCGGTGCCGTGGGCTCGCTTGGCGTCATGATCATCATGCAGGTCTGCTACGGTCTTGCCGGACTTCTCGCGAACTGCATGCTGGTCTTCACCATAAGTCTGCTCTTTGCCGGACTCGGACTTTTCGGCGCAACGCTGACGCTCCCCGGAATTGCCGGTGTCGTGCTCACCATAGGCATGTCCGTAGATGCCAACGTGCTCATCTTCGAGCGCATCCGGGAAGAAATAGGCAGAGGTCTGAATACGGCACGAGCCATTGCCGCCGGCTTCCGCGAGGCTCAGAGTTCCATTCTTGATTCCAACCTTACGACTCTCCTCACGGCTGCCGTTCTCTACCAGTTCGGAACCGGCCCCATCCGAGGATTCGCCGTTACTCTGGCACTGGGCATTCTGGCCTCCATGTTCACGGCTATTTTCGTATCCCACCTGCTCTTCGACATGTGGATACGCAGGAACAACGCCGCCAACTGCGGTCTTGCTCCCCATATTGCCGGGTCTTCTCGCTAGACCCGCACCGCGCCCCGGCGGGAAAGGGACGCGGTTTTCCCACACAGGGCGATCCGGGATTCTCTCCACCGGATCGCCCACACAGAAAAACAACGGAACGAGCGGCAGAAGAAACCGCGTTCCCTCAACCTAACAACGCAGCACCCCACTGCCCGCAGAAGTCCCGGGAGGACCTTATGGATGATTACCTCAAACAAGCCATCGAACTTGTAAAGGCACAGTCTTCCGTTCGCGTCATGCAGGAAGAAGAAATTGTAGCCATGATCCGTACGCTGGCATCAAGCCTCAGGAATCTGGAATCCGATGCCCCTGTAGAAGAAAAAGAAGAATTTCCCGTGCTCACGCCGGCAAAATCCATCAAGGAAAAAAGCATTACCTGCCTTGAATGCGGCAAGTCCTTCAAGCTGATTACTAAAAAACACCTGGCACGACACGGTCTTGATGCCGATGCCTATCGCAGAAAGTGGGGAATCAAAAGCGGCACGCCTCTTGTATGCAAAAGCATACAACGAGTACGCCGCAAAAAGATGAAGGATATGCGCCTCTGGGAAAAACGCCACATCTCCGGTGAAGCCGAAAACATGGCGTAACGAAAAGCGGAAAAGTCCGGTCTGGGGACGGGGCGGTGCGTGTCTTCACGCAAACCGCCAGTCCCGTTTCAACCGCAAAATCATCAACAGAAAACATCTTGCGAAACAGCCGGAACCGCCAGATGTCATGGAATTCTCGCCATAATATTCAGCATATCCGGCCATCTTGTCAGGCTTTGATCTGAACCTCTCTCGAAGAGTCAGCGCTGCGAACATGGACGGGGCTTTCGTCCCCCATGCCGAAAAGGATAGAGTGGGGGCGGGAAGCCTGTCGCCGCTGCATTTCCATGAGGACCGCCCATTCATAGGTGTGTGCGGTCCTGGCACTTCCGCCCTGTACTTCAATGGCAGCCATGGCGAGCTGTGTCTGTTCCCAAAGACTCATGAGCTCATGATCCGGCAGAAGCTGCAGTTCGGCCAACGCAGAAGATTCGCCCAGTTCGGACGAAGTGGCGGAAAAAACGGGAACCATAGGAGCCTCCTGTATACGTGCGCTCCACACGGGAACGGCGCATGATGACATAAGAACGCAGACAAGACGTCGATATCCGGGATTCCGGGAAAAATCCGAAATCGATACGAACGCGCCGCATGGACGAACAGCCCGCAGGCTGTCCAATAATTCCGGCAAAGTCCTCTCACTCTGCCGCGACATGACAGATACCTACTCGGAACCTTTTTCGGCATGGCTGTCGTCGACACCCGTCGACTCACAAACAGAAGACCTTCAGAGCCGATTCAAGCCAGAAAGAACTTTACACGCCGGCGCCCCGACTTCTGCAGAAAAAATCTTTTCCGACAGGATCACAAATTTTTTCCATTATGGAGAGACATTTTTCTGCTGCGTGTTTTAAAGAAGAAGCCCGGCGCTAGCTTCCGGGCTTCTTTTAGAAGAGGCAGCTCAACTGCCCTTTATCTAAACTCCCCGTAAGGAGAGATTTACCTCGACGGGACACAGCACAGTCATCTGACACTCGGCGTATAAAAATTCAAATCTTTTATGGTCCTATATCTTGTTTCTCCTTTGTTGGCAAGAGGTTTCTGCCTTGCGTTCCCCGCGGCAATCCATCGAAAAATCACAGGTTACGGGCAGACGAAGTACGGTCTTTCACCGAAATGTATCTGATGATCCATCATGAGCAGTCCGCTTCTGTAAGCCGGTAAACCAGATTACTGCTTGATTAGCTCCGAAGACGATATCTTTCCGGAACCACGCCGGTATGTCCGAATCAGACAACGATTATGCCTATACCTTCGACCCGACGGACTCCGGAATTTCCGGCTGAAAAATGAAACTTTCGACCTCCCCTTGACAGAAGGCAGTATGTTATTAAAAATACAACAACTCTCAGGGCGGGGTGAAAGTCCCCACCGGCGGTGAACCTCGTACCGGGGCAGCCCGCGGGCGCGTTTTCAAGGGAAAAGCGCAGATCCGGTGAAAATCCGGGGCCGACGGTAACAGTCCGGAAGAAAGAGAATGGATCCTCAGATTTCTGAAGCACTCTCCTCTCTCCATAGCGCCTCATGCGGCCCTGATGTGGACATCTCCAGGGAGTTTGTCATGCGTCAGCTATCTTCTCTTTGCTCCATTGAACAGGCTATCGACGACATCCGTAAAGGCAGAATGATCGTTCTTGTTGATGACGACGACCGAGAATGCAGCGGTCATCTCGTCATGGCCGCCGAACTCGTCGATGCCGAGGCCGTCAATTTCATGGCGCGCCATGCCTGTGGTCTGGTATGCCTGGCCCTGTCCCCCGATCTTGCGGACAGACTTCATCTGCCGCTCATGCCGTCCAACGGGACGGGACACACTCCGGCGTTCACGGTTTCCATTGAAGCCCGTGAAGGTGTAACCACCGGTATTTCCGCCGCCGATCGTGCCACAACCATACGCACTGCCGTCGCTGAAAACGCCGGTCCGGACGATATTGTCACTCCCGGTCACATATTCCCGCTTCGCGCCAGAAAAGGCGGCGTTCTCACCCGTGTGGGCATTGCCGAGGCAGGAACGGATCTTGCGTCCTTTGCCGGACTCAGACCGGCTGCGGCCATCTGTGAAATTTTGAAGGAAGACGGCTCCGTTGCCCGTATGGACGATCTGGAAACCTTTGCCGAGGCGCACGGACTTCACATCGCCGCCATACGTGACATCATCCGCTATCACATCCGCTACGGAAAGCTGGCCGTTCGTCGCGTAGCCGAGGCAAAAATGCCCACGAAATACGGAACATTCCGCATCATAGCCTATGAAAGCGATGCCTCTTCCGATACCCATATCGCCCTTGTGAAGGGGGATGTGGATGAGAAAGTCAATCCTGATCCCGTTCTTGTGCGTGTGCACAGTGAATGCCTTACGGGCGATGCCTTCGGCTCTCTCCGCTGCGACTGCGGAAATCAGCTTGCCGCAGCGCTCATGCAGATCGAAAAGGAAGGCCGAGGAGCCCTGCTGTATATGCGTCAGGAGGGACGAGGTATCGGTCTTGCCAATAAAATCCGTGCCTATGCTCTTCAGGAGCAGGGCTATGACACTGTGGAAGCCAACATCAAACTGGGCTTTGCCCCGGACCTGCGCGATTACGGTGCCGGAGCGCAGATTTTGCGGGAACTGGGGATCAGCAGACTTCGTCTTATGACAAACAATCCCCGTAAAATCGTAGGACTGGAAGGATACGGTATAGAAATTACGGAGCGTGTGCCCCTGGAAATCGGCCTTTGTGCCACCAACGAGCATTATATGCGCACAAAGCAGGAAAAAATGGGACATATTCTCCACTTCGGCAAGAAGAAACCGGACTGAACAAAGGAGACTCCCGCCGAGTAAGAAACCGGAACTTTCTCCAAAGCATCGCCGGAGAGTTCTTACGGAGCACTTCCTCTTTCTGATATATCGTCGCTGAAAGACGACGGAAGGGGACGGCTTTTTCTATCAGGATGAAAAACGGAACATACGCCCACAACGTCGATGAATGCTGCTGTGACGACGCTGCGGGCGTATGCCGTCAACAGGCCGGAAAAGTGGTTCCGACGCAAGGGAGCCCTCTTTCCGGAGCTTACGGGCAAGTAACTTTCCGCTTTTTCTGCAAGGCCTGGTCATATACTCCCCCAGTCGGGATGTCTGTGTCTCTGCGCTAGTGCGGACATGGCGTTCTTTTCAACAATTGATACTGCCGGACAGCTCTTCAGCGCTGTTCCTGAAAATAGGATTTCTGCTCAAGGAACACGGAGACAGTCTCCTGTTCTCCGTCTGCCGGAGTGCCCCACAAACGCATACAAGACTCTCCGTCTTCCGACGATACGCCATGTTCTGTTGCCATGACTGGAAATCTTGAACAGAAACGATCGACCTTCCCCTGCCCCCGCAGAAGATCTCATACGGCGGGATAAAACGCAGGAAGCGGGACGGAGTGACGAGACTCTCAAACGTCAACAGCTCACGAGGAAACGATATGGATATCATTGCCCAGAACAACAAAAACTGGGACGAAAAAGTCCTGCAGAAAAATCCGTGGACAGTTCCGGTGGATGACGAAGTCATCCATAATGCCCGTCACGGAAACTGGTGCATCCTTCTGACGGCCTCACGCCCCGTTCCTGCCGCCTGGTTTCCCCCCGTCAAGGACAAGCGAATTCTTTGTCTGGCTTCCGGAGGCGGGCAGCAGGGACCGGTACTCGCAGCAGCCGGAGCCGATGTGACGGTGCTTGATCTCTCCGAGTCTCAATTGGAGCAGGATCGTTCCGTGGCCAGACGGGAAGGACTCGAACTGCATACCGTTCGCTCG
>JAXVQY010000340.1:0-1977 GCA_037303805.1 bacterium
CCGTCTTGCCCGTCAGGAACAGGAGAGGGAGGCCGCCTTCCTCGCCGGTTTCGATCCCAGCCTGCCGGGCCGCAGCCTGTGGAACGGTTCTCTGCACCCCATCACTCTGGCCATGCAGGAAGTCTGCTCCGTGTTCCAGCACATGGGCTACGAGATCGCCGGAGGTCCCGAAGTCGAAACCGACTTCAACTGCTTTGAAGCGCTGAACATGCCCCCGGAACATCCCGCCCGCGACATGCAGGACACGCTGTACATCACCGACAAGGTGCTGCTGCGCACGCATACTTCCTGCGTGCAGGTGCGCACCATGATGAAGCGCAAGCCTCCGCTGGCCGTCATCGGACCAGGAAAGGTCTATCGTCGCGACTCCGACGTGACGCACACTCCCATGTTTCATCAGATCGAAGGGCTGCTCGTGGACAAGCACGTCACCATGGCCGACCTGCGCGGTACGCTTACCGCCTTCGTGCGCGCCGTGTTCGGTGAAAAGACCCGCGTGCGTTTCCGCCCCAGCTTCTTCCCCTTCACCGAGCCCAGCGTGGAAGTGGACATGTCCTGTACGCAGTGCGGCGGTCACGGCCATGTGAACGGCCAGCCCTGCCGCGTGTGCAAGGGCTCCGGCTGGCTTGAGATTCTCGGCAGCGGCATGGTCGACCCGGCGGTGTTTGCTTCCGTCGGCTACAATCCCGACGAGGTTTCCGGCTTTGCCTTCGGCCTCGGCGTGGAACGAATCGCCATGCTGAAGTACGGTCTCACCGATCTGCGCATGAACTTTGAAAACGACGTGCGCTTCCTCCATCAGTTCCCTGCGTAGAGGAAAAGACGGCCTGTCGGGAGAGGGCATCCCTTCCCGATGTTTCTTCTTCCGCGGATCCGGGGCCTGTTTACCGGAAGCCGGAAGAGGACCGGAGGCAAGCCTCCCGGAAAGACCATAGCTTTCATCCTCTGAGGAGAAAAAACATATGCTGCTGAGTTTCAATTGGCTGAAGGAATTTGTCCCGTATACGGGAACGGCGGAAGAGCTGGGCGAGATGCTCACCATGCTCGGCCTTGAACTGGAAGAAGTGGTGCATCCCTATGCGGAAATCGAAGGGGTGGTGACGGGCCGCGTACTCACCTGCGAGGCGCATCCCGATTCCGATCATCTTCATGTGTGCACGGTGGATGTGGGCGCCGGTGAGCCCCTCAACATCGTCTGCGGTGCGCCCAACGTCGCCGCCGGACAGCTGGTCGTCGTGGCTCCCGTGGGATCGACGCTGCCCGGCGGGCTCGTCATGAAGAAGGCCAAGCTGCGCGGCGTGCCTTCCTTCGGCATGATCTGCTCCGAACGTGAGCTCGGCCTGGCCGACGATCATTCCGGCATTCTCGTGCTTCCCGAGGAAAACAGGTCCGGCCGCAAGGTCATGCCCGGCGAGAAGTTCGTCGACGCCTACGAGCTGGACAAGGAAGTGCTCGACATCAGCATTACGCCCAACCGTGCGGACTGCCTTTCCGTGTACGGTTTTGCCCGCCTCGTGGGGGCGTATCTGAATCTGCCCGTGACGCTGCCTTCCTTCCGTCTGGAAGAGAAGGGCGAAGACATGAGCGGTGCCGTCCCGGTCGAGGTGAAGGACGGCGGACTCTGTCCCTCCTACATGGGCCGCATTCTGAAGGGCGCGAAGGTCAAGCCTTCTCCCGCCTGGATGCGCTACCGCCTGCACGGCGTGGGCGTGCGCGCCATCTCCAACCTTGTGGACGTGACCAACTACATTCTCATGGAGCTGGGTCAGCCTCTGCACGCCTTTGATCACAACAAGCTGGCCGGAGGCCGCATCATCGTGCGTCCTGCCGAGGACGGCGAGAAGCTCACCACTCTCGACGGACAGGAACGGCTGCTCAAGGCCGGTGACGGTCTCATCTGCGATGCGGAAAAGCCGGTGGCCCTTGCCGGCGTCATGGGCGGTCTGGAAACCGAAATCACCGACGAGAGCGAGAGCG
>JAXVQY010000341.1:0-5542 GCA_037303805.1 bacterium
CAACGCTCTGAAGTTTACGGATGCCGGAGATTCCATTTTCATAGAAGTTTCCCAGATGAACACACAGGGGAACAGAAATGAATATATTCAATATAAGATTGTTGTTTCGGATACCGGTATAGGAATGTCGGAGGAGTTTCTGAAGAAAATATTTGAGCCGTATTCACGGGAAGTTCATCCTTTCGCCCGTCAGGTTAGTGGTACGGGACTGGGGATGCCCATCATGAAGAGTGTTATAGATCTGATGAACGGCAGTGTTCTCGTTACCAGTAAACCAGGTATGGGGTCTTCCTTTACTGTTATTCTACCGTTTCTTCTGGTTTGTGATGAGACCGAGTTGGCTCAAATGAGTTCCGATGATGAACATTCTGAAGACTATCTCAAAGAAAAGCATCTGCTGATCGTCGAAGATAATGAGATCAATATGGAAGTGGCCGAAGAAATACTTATGCTGAAAGGTTTGATTGTAGAAAAGGCTTGGAGTGGCCGTGAAGCATTGGAGAGCTTCCGACAGTCTGATCTGTTTCATTTTGACGCCGTTCTTATGGATATGCAAATGCCGGAAATGGATGGTTGTGAGGCGTGCAGACGTATTCGGGCTCTGCCGCGTCCGGATGCTTCACTTGTGCCTGTTATTGCTGTCACTGCCAATGCCTTTGCAGAAGATATTGCAGAAACGGACAAAGCCGGTATGAACGCACATGTCTCGAAACCCATTAATTTCGATCAGCTTTGCCGAATACTCGAAAAACATATCAGACAGTATCATTTGCAGCAGAAAACCAGCAGATGAAATATTTTTAATTGAACTGGACTTGATTGCCCTATATGCGGATCCAGTTAATTCTGAGGTTTCTTCGGGCATTGATTGAGCTGGAAGTAAAAGCGCAGTAGTTTTTAGACGTTATGCTTAGGCCTATTCATACAGATAAGACTTGGAAGTCAGAGATATATCTCCGTGTGACGTCTTTATCACTGAGTCATGAGATTTCGTGGTGTTTTTATGTGGTTACGGTATAGCCGGTCTTCTGTCTTCGGATACTGTCGTTGGTCAGTCGTTTCTGATGTATGAGACGTGAAGGTGAGACGACACTCGAAAACGGGACTTCTGGTATGCGGAAGAAATGGATATGAGCCTTGGGATATTCCCAGGAATCTGACTGACTTCGAATATCGACACAGACTGTCTGTCTGTACGGATTTCATTACAATCTTTTGCGGGAATCTCATATCGGGATTTCCTTTCTGTTGCTGTTGCATACGCAATATTGATTGAGAAATCAGATTATTGTTTTGTCGACTTGAGAATGTCGGTTCTTTCCGTGTTATGATTCATGGTCATAAGAAGGTTTGGTTCCGATTGATTAGAACGTAAACCTTGTCTGGCGGTAAGGTAGATAAGAAAATAAAAAAGGCGACCTCGTTTCAAAAGAGGTCGCCTTGAAGAGATCAAGAGAATCTCAACTACTTTCTGTTCAGCTCCGCTTCCTGAGGGAACATGGGGGTATAGCGGTAAGCCAGAGAGAGAACCATGGCTGCATACGAGAATACCAAGAAGCAGCTTGCCCATTCCGCCCAGTTGGGGGCGTAGGTATACCAGCTGTCGAAAGGCATGACGGGCTGAGCCAGACCCTGCACAGTGAGGACATAGCGGTTGATGGTGATGCTCGTGCAGGTGAGGAAGAGCATCAGATAGAACAACCAGCGTTTTTCACGCAGGGGCTTGATGAGCAGCACTATCATGGGAATGATGATGAAGGCATGCTCCATCCAGAACAGCCACTTGCCGTAGATCCAGCCATGGAACATCTGGTCGAAGGTAAGACCTTCACCGGCAAGCATGTCGGTAGCCCAGTACCAGCTGTCGAGGCACTTGAATACAGTGTAGACGATGAGCATGGTGCCGCCTACCTTACCCATGAGCTGTTTCACTTCCCAGCTGACCAGCTTGCGTCCGGACATCTTTTCCATGAGCGTACAGACGAGTACGGTGAACATGGGGCCGGAGGCCACGGCGGAGAGTACGAACAGGAAGAACGTCCACGGCCAGATGAAGAAACCTTCACGGAAGAGGTAGGGACGTCCGAAGAGCACGCCGTACATACCGCCCAGAGACCCCTGATGGAATGTGGACAGAAATGCGCCTATGCCTGCGAAGATAGGCATGTACACATGGAAGTTGTGCGCGAGAGCATGGATGAAGGGGCGCTTCATGAGCTGACGGTTTTCCAGCACCAGCGGTACGAACTCAAGAATGAGCACGATGCAGTAACAGGTGATGCAGAAAATAACTTCCGTGAGCATGGAATGCACATTCGGATACCAGTAGCCGAACCAGCAGCGGATAGGCTGACCGATGTCGAGCACCAGAATCATCATGGCGCCGGTGTAGCAGAGAAAGCCTATCACCGCAGCGAGGTTCACGATGTTTTTGAGCTCATCGATATTGAGGATATAGCGCAGTGCGCCGGTAAAGAACGCACCTGCACCGAGAGCGATGACGGCAAGGTCGAAGGTGATCCAGAGACCGAAGCCGAAGTAGTCGTCCATTCCGGTTTCACCGAGACCGAAGCCGAGGACGCGCACGGCGGCATAAAGTCCCCAGAGGAAGATGACGCCCAGAATGGACATCCACCCCGTGAATTTTGTCAGAGAGCAGCGCTCACACCCTTCCGGGAAAAGCTCCGCATCAACAGGTTTGCTGTAATCCATAACCTACCCCTGCTTTGTGGCTTCGCCGGTCTTTTCGTGTTCGAGATAGTTGTCGCCTTCACGGCGCACCCATTCACGTCTGCTGATGTAGTACACCTGCGGATCGGTTCCCAGACGTTCCAGCAGGCGGAAGGCGTATGGAGTCTTGATGAGCTCATACACCTTAGGTTCCGGCTTGTTAATGTCACCGAAGGTGATGGCTCCCATGCGCCAGTCATCCGTACATGAGGTGATGTACGCACCGTCGGGCAGGTTCATGGGATCCTGACCTTTGGCAACAGCCGCTTCCTGAGCCTTCATGAAGCGGTGATGGCAGAAGGAGCACTTTTCTACAACACCGCGCATGCGGGTGGACACGTCGGGCGTCAGAGCCTGAGCCAGATCGCCGGGCCATTTCGGATCATACCAGTTGAAATAACGGGCATGGTAGGGACACGAGGCCATGCAGTACCGGCAGCCGATGCAGCGGGGAGGGATCTGACTGACAATGCCGCCTTCCTCGCGTTTGTCGGTGGCAACTACGGGGCAGACCGCCACGCAGGAAGGCTTACCGCACTGCATGCAGGGACGGGGAAGGTAGGCCACTTCATGATCAGGGAAGGGCTTGTGATTGGAGAGGCGGAACACCGTAAGCCAGTTGAGGGAACGCAGCTTGTTGCTGCCGTTGACGGCCGGAGCTACGTTGTTTTCCGCCTGGCAGGCCACCATACAAGCGCCGCAGCCCGTGCACTTGTCGATGTCGATGACCATGCCCCATCTTATCTTGAACTGTTTGACTTCAGAAGACATCACGACCCCCCTATGCTCTTGCGGCCTTCACGCCGGCAAGGCCCCAGACCGGCAGACCGGTACCGGGCTCTCTGCAAACGCTGGTCAGCGCCAGAACATTCGAGCCCTTGCCTTTGCTGAACTGGTCGAAGGCCGTATGACCAAGACCGGCAACCAGCGAAACGGTATCGGGCAGGATGCCTTCAAAAATGGCGGCAACCACGGTGATTTCCACATTGTTGCCGGCAACCAGTCTGACGAGGTCTCCGGCATTTACCTTGAGTTTGGCGGCAGTGGCACTGTTCATTTGCGCCACGCTGAACTTGCCCTTGAGCTGGTAGTCGGTGACCACCTTGGTGGCAAAGGGCGGAATGGCCGTCTGTGCTGTGCCCATAGCGAGCACCACTACCGGAGCGACCTGTAAATCGCCTTCAGCGCCTTTGGCGGAGGCGGCAGTGCGTATGGCTTCCCAGTTGTAGAACAGCGGAGATGTGGGCAGTTCGAAACCTGCCGTATGCACAAGTCCTTCATCCATCATGGCGCGGAAAGGAGCACCGAGCGCATAGGCATGTTTGTAAAGAAGTTCCGGCATGTCCTTCACACCGAGCGAAAGTTTCAGTTCCTGTGCCAGCGCAATGAAGAGTTCACCGGCGGAACGGGCTTCGGCAAAGGGCTTGGCTACGGGACGTGCCAGAGCATAACTCACACGGCCGGAGCCGTAGGGAGTCTGTACGTCGTCGAAGGCTTCCATACCGAGTGCGGCGGGAAGCACAAGGTCGCAGGCTTCGCAGGTCTCGCTCATGAAACTGGCCACGGCAATGGAGTATCCGGCCTTGTTCAGAGTTTCCTTCATACCCGAATCGGCAGGAAGCGAATAAAGCGGGTTTGCCGCGTATACGAGTAGAAGTGCGGGAGCCTTGGTCTTGCCGCTTGCCACGGACTGCGTATAGTCCACAAAGCGCTTGCGTATGGTTTCGCGGTAATCAGTGGCATGATCCACCACGGACACAGGGAAGGGCATGTCAAGCATACCGCCTTCTCTGTTCACGCTGCCGAGCAGCATGTTGATGGCGATGGCCGCCATGACGGGACCGGAAGCTCCGCCTGCTCCCAGTGCAGAACCGGCAATGACCAGAGGCTTTTTGGCCTGAACCAGCATTTTTGCCGCCGATTCGAGGCGATCTACGGAGACACCCGTAATACCGGAAACCTTTTCGGGAGTGTAGGCAGCGACGAAAGAGGCGAAGTTCGGCAGCCCGGCGGCAAAGCCGGCCTTTCCGGCCTTAATGAGCAGATGAGCTATGCCGAGCAGCAGCGCCATGTCGGTACCGGGCTTCAGCGGCAGCCACAGATCGGCACCGGCGGCGGTATTGTTTTGGACAGCACCGGCGTAGATGAGCTTCTGTGTGGCCTCACCGGCTACGGGGTGGGTGCGATTGAACAGATTGCGGTTGGCAGCTACGACACCCCAGCTTTCCAGAACAGGAGCTCCTACGGCCAGAATGCAGTCGCTGTGCTCCATGTCGTATCCGAGACGCCCCTGTCCGCCCATGGCTTCCCATGCAGCAGCCGCAGGCAGTTCCTCGTCGGGCATGAAGTAGAAGTCGGAGGATCCCTTCTGATTGAGAATGGAGGAGAGTACCTCGTTGATGCTGGAAGTCGGGTCTCCGGAAACGGCAGCAACGGCAGAACCGGCCTGCTGCATTTTTTCCTTGAGAATTTTTTCGGCTTCAGCCCAGGAAATGGCAATGTACGCCCCGTCGGGAGAACGGCGCAGCGGTGCTTTGAGTCGGGCAGGGCTGACGCGCAGCTCCGCTTCCGCCGCAGCCAGTGCGGTCATGGCTCCGTGCGTGATGGGATTGTTCTTGTCGCCGATGGTACGGACCGGCGTTCCGGCCACGGTACGTACGACAAAACCGGTGCCTGAAGGGCACAGCTTGCTGACTGTGGGAATGTATTCGCTCTCGCCTTTTTTCAGGCGGGGAATCCAGCCCCAGTTCTGCGTCCAGTAGACGGCATCGTAAAGAGTGTTCCAGATAATGGGAGACGCCACGAGGCCCAC
>JAXVQY010000342.1:0-3468 GCA_037303805.1 bacterium
TGGCGCGTTCGGCGTCGGGGCCTTCGGGCACGCTTTCCATCATGGTGGTTTCCACATCGGGCATGGCATCCATCATCTTGCGGCCCTGATCATGCGTCCACGACCAGCCTTCGTCGCCCACAGGGGAAACATAGATGAAGCCCACCTTGATCTTCTTCGCGGCGTCTTCCGCATGAGCGGAGGAAGCCAGCGGAGCAAGCGCCATACCGCAGACGGCCAGACAGGCCGCGGCATAGTTGAGAAAACGCATCCCGAACTCTCCCGTCGTTAAAAAATGATGAACCGCACCCGCCTCGGCGGGAACGCCCGAATAACCCGCAAGCGCGCCCTTCCGCAGGAAAGGACTCCCTCTCGCCGGTAAAAAAGAGAGACTAACCCATTATCATGCGCTGTTCAAGCATCGAAAAGCCTTCCGCCCCACGGAAAAAACAGGGCGGCGCCCGCCGGAACATCCGCGTATCGTCCGTGTATCGTCCGCGTCCGGACGCTTTCCGGAAAAGTCCGCCCTCAGTGCGGGCAGCAGGTGCCGTCGAGCCCGCAGGCTCCGGCGGACACCGCGTTCACGGACGCGCCGGACGCAAGCGCGGCCTCGATCTTGGCCTCCACGTCGTCGAAGGGCGCAAAGCCGCGGGCCACGGCATGAAGTTCCCCGTCGTCGGTCTTCACGAACAGCGTGGGATAGACCACGAAGTCGCCGAGTATCTCCTCGGCCTCGTCCATTTCCCTCTGCGCCTTGTCCGCGACGGCGGCGGAAGCGAGCATGCGCTCAAGATCCCCGGCCTGCACGCCCCAGCGCGCGGCAATGTCGGCCTGCACGGCCGCGTCGAGCACGTCGCGCCCTTCGCCGTAAAAGGCGTCCTGAAAGGTTTCCATCTGTTCCAGCGCGTGACCGGGCGCGAGCTTCTTCAGCGCGGCCATGAGCCGTGCGGAACGGGAGGAATCCATGAGCACGCTGCCTTCCTTTTCCAGCAGACGGAAAAAGCCCGTGCCCAGCGTCCGGCCCGTGGTGTCGGAAAGACGCTGAAAGAAGGCCCGCAGACGGGGCGTGCCCATGGAGGAAGTCTGTTCCGGCTCGTCCACGAGATTGCCGCAGAGCACCCGCACGGGAAAACCGTGACGCTCCGTCAGACGCTTCATGACGGGAGCGAAACCGAAACACCAGGGACAGAAAACGTCGGTAATGTAAATAAAGGATGGCATGGCGTTCCCTTACCCCAAACCGGGGAACAAGCTCAAGAGAAAATTTCGCCCCGCGCCGCCGTCTCCTTCTCCCGCGCCGCCTCCCGCGCGTCCCGGGCCGCCCCCCCGCTCCCGTCTTTCCCCTCTTGCTTCTTTCCTCTGCCCTTCCCCCGTGCCCGCCGGATCATCCGGCCCCCTTCTCCGTGCAACCCGACGCCTCTCTCCCCCACCGCCCCCGCCGGACAGCCCCCCACCTTCTCCGCACCCCCTCTCCCCCTTCCGGGTTTCCCCCTTCTCTCTTCCCCCTTGCCTCCCCGCTGCCGCTCCCTTCCCCGCCCGCGGAGAAAAGGGGACAGGTGATGCTGTTTCCGCTGTGGGGAAAAGCCCTTCCCGCCCCGCAGGGGAAAGGCTTGACGAAGCGGAGAACTTTCCCTAGAAATATGAATTCCCCGGCATATCCATATTATTCCTCTATTCCGCAAGAAGGCGACATCCATGCTTCAAAGTGAGCTTATCAGCATCATTGAACGGACGGCCCCTCTTTCGCTCATGGCGGAGTGGGATCATTCGGGTGTTCAGGTAGCGTCGGCCCGTGCCGAGATCCGTCATCTGGCGGTATGCCTCGATCCTGCGCCGGAGCAGCTCCGCGCCGCGGTGGAAGCCGGGGCTGACATGGTGCTCACGCATCATCCGCTTGCCATGCGTCCGGCCTGGACGAGCACGCTGAACGGCTACACGGACGCGCTGTCCATCCTGTACCGTCACGACGTGCCGCTCTACGCGAGTCACACCACGCTGGACGCGAATCCGCTCGGCCCGAGTGCGTGGCTGCCCGACGAACTGGGTCTTTCGGACCGCGTGATACTGGAGAAGACGGGCACGTTCACGGCGCCGGACGGCACGCAGCAGGAAGGCGGTTTCGGCTGTGCGGGCATGCTCAGGGAGCCTTTGACGCTGAGTGAGCTGTGCCGGATCATGCGCACGCATCTGCCGCTTGAGCGCATGTGTTCCGTGGCGCGGCTCATCGGGGATCCGGCAAGAGAAGTGCGGCGGGTGGCGGTCTGCACGGGATCCGGTTCCTCGCTCATGGAGGAGGCGGCCGCAGCCGGTGCCGACGTTTTCATCACGGGCGACGTGAAGTATCACGACGCTCTTGCTCTGGCTTCGCGTCACGATGTGCGCAGCCCGAATTTCTGCCCCATGGCAATTCTTGATGTGGGGCATTTTTCCCTGGAAGAAGAAATGATCCGTCGCTTTGCAAGGCAGCTCAAAGGCGAGCTTGACGGCGTGACGGTAACATTTTTGCCGGGCAGGGATCCCTTCCTGCCCATGACCTTTCTTTCTGAAGTACCGGAGGTACTGTCGTGAGCCTCTATATTGAACAGATCCGCCAGCTTGTGGCGCTCCAGCATGTCGACGACGACATTCACGCCGTTCAGGCCGAACTCGAAGCCGCGCCCAAAGAAGTGGAAGCTCTGCAGAAGCGTTTCAACTCTCAGGATGCGCAGCGCAACTGGGTTCTGGAAAAGCTCCAGCATCTGCAGGAGCAGCAGAAGCGCCTCGACGCCGACATTCAGGACGACGAATCCCGCCTGATGAACAGCAAGAACAAGCTGATGCAGGTGGAGAACGACCGTGAATATCAGGCCATGATCCGCGAAATGGACAGCATGGAACGCCAGAACCAGACCCGCGAGGAAGAGCGCATGGCCCTGCAGGAGGAACGCACCCTTCAGGAAAGCAATCTTCAGTCCGTGGAAGAGACCTGGAACGAGCTCAAGACCGAGCTGGAAAGCCAGAAGGAACATCTGGAAAAGCGTCTTGCCGAATGCCGCAGCCGTCTGGAAGCGCTGGAAGCCCGCCGCAGCGAAGTGGCCGAACTCATTTCGCCGCCCGTGCTCAGCCGCTACGAATTCATCCGCAACCGTCTGCTTCATCCCGTGATCGTGCCTGTGGAAGCGGGCATCTGCTCCGGCTGCCACATCGCCATTCCGCCGCAGGTCTTCATCGACCTTCAGCGCGGCAACCACATCATGAGCTGCCCCAACTGCCAGCGCCTCATGTACTGGGCGCACGCCTATCAGGATCCCAACGCGCCCAAGCCGGAAGCCAAGACCGAGGAAAGCGCGGAATAAGACTGCGGACGACACGTCGATCGCAGGACGTTCGAATTACGGAGTCGGACGGGCTGTCGCTGCGGACCGTTCGGTCCGGGGAGGAAAGTCCGGGCTTCACAGGGCAGGATGCTGGCTAACGGCCAGAGCGGGCGACCGCTGGAAAGCGCAACAG
>JAXVQY010000343.1:0-5161 GCA_037303805.1 bacterium
CGTTACCGGAAAAGCAGCTCCTTTGTGTTCGGCATCTTGAATCGGTCTTCGTCCGACCGGACATCCGGGGAAAGCATCTGGCGGAACGTCTCGTCCGCGAAAACATGAAACGTACCGACCGAAGCGGACGAACGCTTTCCATGGCCACGGTATGGCCCGGAAACGCCGCCAGTCTGAAACTGCACCTGAATCTCGGTCTTCATATCCGGGCCTTTGCCCTCAAGTACGGCGGCAGACCTCGCTTTATCCTTGTCAGCGAAGGCATCCCGTCCCTGAACGCCGCCCCGGTATTCGTCCATGCCATGGACATGGACAATCATCGCATGCTGCTGTCTTCTGGTTTTATCGGCGTCGGCCTTCGCCGGGAACCGACCGGGAGTACGTTCTCCGTAGAGTACCGGCCGCTTCTGCCTCTTTGAAAAACGAACCTTCCGAAAGCGCGGCATTACCGATGGTGCGCCGGAATTCTGAGCAGTATCCGGCGGCATGAATCGTCTTACATCACGCCATCCGTCCATCACCCGGCCGAGCGACGGAAACAGAGCATGGTAATATCGTCCGACTGCGGCGCCTTTCCCCGATGCACCTTGATGGCCTGCATGATTCCGTGCAGGACCTCTTCCGGAGACGCTCCGCGCAAACCTTCCAGCGTCGCGGCAATACGCTCCTCACCGAAGAGTTCCATTTTTTCGTTCATGGCTTCGGACACACCGTCGGTATACAGAAGGCAGTATTCTCCCGGAGCAATCTCAGCATGACAGGCCTCATAATCCATGCCGGCCATGGCTCCCACCAGAGGACCGCTGGTTTCCGTGAGCATACGTATGGGCACATCCGCATCCGGGCTTACCACAAAGGGAGGACAGTGCGCACCGCTCGCATAATCGAGTCTGCCCGTTGCCGGATCGAAGAGTCCTATGAACAATGTCACGAACATGCAGGCAGGATTATTTTCGGCCAGACGTTCGTTGATACGAAGCATGGCTTCCGAACAGGATAGCCCCTCTGCCAGTGCATACCGCACCAGCGTAACCGTCATGGACATGAACAGCGCCGCCGACACCCCCTTATCGGAGACGTCTCCGATCACTACGGCCTGTCGTCCGTCGGGCGCCGTAAAAAAGTCGTACAGATCCCCGCCGACTTCCTTGGCGGGCTCCAGAAAGGCCGCCGCAGAATAGCCGAGGCTTTTCGGCGCACCGTCCGGAGGAGGCAGTATGCCCATCTGAATATCTCGAGCGGCGTTCAGCTCTCCCTGCATGCGTTGACGTACGGCAAGCGTATCCACGAGGCGATGAATGTTTTCATCCAGTGCCTTCACCATGTGGGCAAAAGCTCCGGCAAGCTGCCCCACTTCATCCGTCCTGTCCACGGGAAGACCGTCGACGATGCCGTCCGAAAAACCGACTCCTCGTTCGGAGCTGAAATCTTCGCGGGCTATGTCCTTTGCACGGGAAGTAAGGAGTCTGAGAGGCGCAATGATGCGCATGGTCAGGATCAGCATGATCAGCAGACTGACGCCGAGAAGAACGGCAGCAACGGCAAAAAGGTGACGTGTGAGTTCTTCCGCAGGTGCCGTGATGGAATTTAAGGGTATGGATGCCGTTACAAACCAGTCCATGGCCTTGAAGTACGCCAGCCGGTACAAAACGGGATTCTCTGATCCCGCCGTGTCCCCTTCCAAGACTTCTCCCTTGCGTACCCGCTCCAGGACACCGGCAGGCACGGACGAAAGCGTCATGTGCATTCCCTTTCCCGCCAGAACACGTCCGTCGGACGAGACCACCGAGATGGAAGCTCCCCTGCTCAGCTCCAGACTGTCCAGTCGTTCCTGAATGCCGAGAACCATCCGCCTTTCCAGCTGTGTCCGACTTTCTTCGGCGTCGGCCACGGGCGCAGCCAGAACCAGCGTTCCCCGGTCCTTGACGGGCATGAAGCAGACCAGAACAGGCAGCTCCTGCCCGGTGTCATCAGGGACACGCACAAGCGAGAACTGACCATCCGATACAAAGTCGCGACGATACAGCATGGACCGCATGGACTGACCTTTAAAATCCTGCCTGCCGTCCTGCATGACCAGATCCATCAGAGGCTCCGAACGTTCGGCCCACCCGTCCATATCGTAAAAGGCAAGATGAAGCCCTTCGGCATTCAGAACTTTCTGCCAGCGGTCAAGGCTGATTTCCGCCTGGGGCCTGTGCTCCAGAATCAGCATGTCGCGCATCATGGCGGCATACTGTCGAAGGTCCTGCTTGGACTGAAGAACGGACTCCACTTCAGAGGTCAGCAGATTCAGATACCGGACGCTCAGGCTGTCCTCCACCAGCATGACGGTATTGACGAACGCCTCGCGCTCCCCATCCATTCCCGCTTCCATCAGACTGGAACGACTGAATAGTATGATGGGAAAAGCCGCAAGACTGATGGCCGCCCCCACGAGCAGAAACAACTTGCTCCGGAGAGAAAAATTCATATTCCCTCCTCCGCCATGCGCTGAAGCTTCTTGCGCAGGCCTTCCCGGGTAATGCCAAGCAGCTCCGCGGCCTTCACCTTGCGCCCTCCGGCCTGCTCCAGAGCGCGGCGAATGAGTATCGTTTCCGCCTCCTGAAGATTGAGCGGAAGATCCGTCAGTGCCTTCTGGTCCTCCTTTTCCTGCTGACACAGATATTCCCTGCCGGTTTCCGATTCCAGAATTCTCGAAGAAAGATGCGACAGCTCCACGACGTTTCCCGGAGTAAGCGCTGCGGCCCGTTTCATTTCATTGTTCAGTTCACGGACATTCCCCGGCCACGGGTAGCGCAACAGAAGTCCCTGCACGGCGGCGGAAAAGGAAAGTCTCTCCCTGCCCATTTCGGCACAGTACCGCTCGAGAAAAGACTGCGCCAGCAGAAGAATATCATCCCCGCGTTCGCAAAGCGGCGGCAGACGCAGCTCGACCACATTGACGCGATAAAAGAGATCTTCACGGAAGCGTCCTTCCCGAACGGCCTTTTCAAGATCGACGTTGGTGGCGGACACAAGAAGAATATCCACGGGAACGGGACGGGCACTGCCCACCCGCATGACCTCGTGCTGCTCCAGGACTCTGAGCAGCTTGGCCTGATTGGCAAGGCTCATTTCCGCCAGCTCGTCAAGAAACAGCGTACCTCCGTTTGCTTCCTCGACAAGCCCCTTGCGGGAAGACACACCCGTCGCCACGCCCTTTTCAATACCGAACATGGCGCTTTCAAAAAGCGTATCCGGTATGGCGGTACAGTTCACGGCAATGAACGGCCCCCGGCTCCGGGGAGACTGATGATGCAGAAAGCGGGCAAGAACCTCCTTGCCTGTGCCGGTAGGCCCGAGAATAAGAGTATTGATGGGACGCCGGGCTATGGAACGCGCCAGATCGAACACTCTGCGCATGGGTTCGCTTTGACCGATGATGCCGTTTCCCGGCGAATACAGCGCTTCCACGCTTTTCTGCAGTTCATCATTCTTCTGCACAAGCACTCTGTGCAGTGCCTCAAGCTCGGCATTCTTTGTCCTCAGCTGCTGGATGAGCTGAGAATTTTGAAACTCACGTGCTTCCACGCGCACGAGCATCATCCCGAAAGCCTCGGCAAGCCGAACCAGCTCATCCGGCCCGGCACCGGCACGGGTCAGATCAAAAAGCCTGTCCGTATCGGCATGCTGCCCCAGAGCCAGTTCTCCGCAAAGATCCGTCAGCAACGGCAGCAGACTGTCCGTCTCCTTATGTTCCACCGCCACACTCTCCTTATTTTCTTTCCAGACTCTGCACCCAGCGCAGCACTTCCGCCACAGGACCTATGAGATCCTGCGGGATATAGGCATTTTCCGTTCCGTCACGATACAGGGCCCGAGCCAGAGGAACATTGCGCATGATGGGAATGCCTTCCTGCTTCGCGACTTCCATCATACGCCGGGCAAGCAGCCCCTCTCCCTTGGCCAGTATCAGAGGCAGAGGGGTCCGTCCCTTTTCATAATCCAGGGCCACGGCATAATGAGTAGGGTTGGTCACAAGCACCTTCGCTTTTCTTACGTTATCAAGGGAGTTCTGAGCAAGCATTTCCTTGTGCAGCTGCTTTCGCTTGCTCTTGATGTGCGGATCGCCCTCGCTTTCCTTGTACTCCCGTTTCACTTCATCCTTGCTCATCATGTGGTTCTGATTGTATTTGTAACGCTGATACAGATAATCCAGTGCGGCGATCACGGAAAACGCTCCCGCTGCCGTAAGCACGAGATCGTTTACCGCCGAACCTATGACGGACCACATGGCGCCGATACCGCTGCCCGGCACGCTGAAAAGCATGGGAAGATATTTTCTGAGAATAAAAAAGACCACAGCGCCGAGCACGCCGACCTTGATGAGATTTTTGACGAGCTCGAACAGGTTCTTCATGGAGAAGACTTTCTGGAACCATTTCTTGGGATCCAGATTCTCCAACTTCGGCATGGCCGCCTTGACGGCAAAAAGCACCCCCGTCTGGGCAAGGGTTCCCAGAAATGCCACGCCCATAACCAGTCCGACGACAGGAGCAACCAGTTTCAATGAGGAATCAATGACGAGCGGCGCCACTTTGGCCATGGCTTCCTCAAAAGGCAGCGTCATGAAAGCCATGGGCAGGGATACCATATCCCGGATCAGTACAAAAATATTGCCTGCATTGGCCGCCAGATACACGCCTACCGCCAGTGTCGTCAGTGCAGGAGCGATGTCCTGACTGCGACACACGTCTCCCTTTTCACGGGCTTCACGCAATCGTTTCGGTGTAGGCTGTTCTGTCTTTTCATCACTCATGGCATGAGCACCTGAAGATAGCGTAGATCTGAACCGAAGGAATCAAACATGCTCACAGCTCCGGTCATGAGCATACTGAAATAAAAGATGAGCAGCAGAGATGCCAGTCCGCTCTTCACGGGCATGGCAAGAACGTACACGTTGAGCTGCGAGGCAAAGCGGTTGATGAGTCCGAGAGAAATATCCGTCAGAAGACAGGCCACGACAACCGGGCCGGACAACAGTACCATATCCAGAGCCAGATCGCTCACCTTTTTCGCGAAAAACAGCGGCAACGACGGCGTTTCAAAAAACGACGCCGGCAGCACGGAAGTGACGGGGCAGACCTCATAGCTCGCGTACACCGCTCCGAGAAACGTA
>JAXVQY010000344.1:0-9479 GCA_037303805.1 bacterium
GGCACCTTCAACGGCGGCAAGATCGTCTGGTCGTTCAAGACCAAGGATCCCAACAGCTTCTATTCCGACTACCAGA
Source organism: bacterium (assembly GCA_037303805.1). Taxonomy (GTDB): domain Bacteria; phylum Desulfobacterota; class Desulfovibrionia; order Desulfovibrionales; family Desulfovibrionaceae; genus Mailhella. The sequence goes on from JAXVQY010000344.1 coordinate 77, forward strand.
GTGCAGCCCAGAAACTTCCCAACGGCAACTGGCAGATCACGGCCACCAATAACGGCCATGTTTTCGAAGTGACTCCCGATGGCGAAGTGGTATGGGAATTTCTGAATCCCATGTCCGGTGACGAACCTTATTGCGTCAAGAAGGACAATAATCCCTGGACGCAGATACACCGAGCCTTCCGCTATGCGGCCGACTCTCCGCAGCTCAAGGGACGCGACCTCAAGCCCATCCGCAAGCTGGCCCCGTCCTGCCCGGACTGGAAGTCCCTGCTGGAATACAAGGCTTCTCCCAACGGCGGCAGACCTCCCAAGGTGGACAACGCCCCTACTTCCGATCAGAAGGGTTATGACTACGCTCCCGCCAAGAAGTAATTTCTTCTGACCCTGAACGGCTCAATCCGAAGAAAAAACGTTCTTTCTCTGCAGGCCGCCTTCCTCTGTGGAAGGCGGCCTCTGCTTTCCCTCCTTCGTTTGCGCTGTGGCATGCTCGCCGTTCTCTCTTTCTGAGCGATGATGCGACGGAAACCGTTTAAATCGCTCTTCATGCGAAAAAACATGCAAAATGCCGCACGTCTCTTTTCCGCTCCATCCGTGTACAGCTCCGCCCGTTGAACTATGCTGAAAGTTTCTTTTACTGAATTTTTTTATTGACAGATTCTGTCTTCTTCTATAAAAGACGTCTGTTCACACCACGCGGGAGTAACTCAGTGGTAGAGTGCAACCTTGCCAAGGTTGAAGTCGCGGGTTCAAATCCCGTCTCCCGCTCCAGAAAATATGGGCTTACTTCATGTAAGCCTTTTTTCATATAGAGCATGAACTGCGTTATGCGTCGTCCTTGATGCCGACCGTGCTCCTCATGCATGAAGGTCCGTTTCCGAACGGGCCTTTTTTCTTTCCGTCCTTTTCTTTCTGCCTTTTCTTGCCAAGTCCCCTATCTGCCGGCGCAGATTAAAGGATTGCGGCATTCTCTCCCGCACGCTTTCCATACTTTCCCTTCATGACAGAAAAAACGGGCTCCGTTCTTCATAAACGGAACCCGTCTGGCTGACGACAATCTTACCAAACCGAAAAGCTACGTTTTCCGGTCTCCGGTATATTCAGAAAAAGTCGCTTTAATCACGTTCACACTCAGCCTGAAACTTGGATTCTTCCTCTCGTACCAGTCGGAACAAAACCGGACTGAGCAGCAGGATGGCAATCAGGTTGGGTATGGCCATCAGGGCATTGCAGGTATCCGCCAGAAGCCAGACAAGGTTGAGCTTTGTCAGAATACCCACCGGTATGGCAATGCAGTACACGACGCGGAACGGAAGCTGTGCCTTGTCGCCGAAAAAGTAAATGGCACAGCGTTCACCGTAAACACACCAGCTCATCGCCGTTGTAAAGGCAAAAAGGGAAAGGCATACGGCCACCATGATGCTGCCAATGCCGGGAAGAACACTTTCAAAGGCTGCGGAAGTCATGGCGGCGCCCTGCTGTCCGTCGGTCCATTCCCCGGTCAGCAGCAGAGCAAAAGCCGTAAGACTGCACACCACGATGGTATCAATAAAGGTATCGAGCATGCCGATGGTGGCCTGCGTCATGGGAGAATTGGTCGAGGCGGCAGCATGAGCCATGGGAGCCGTCCCGAGCCCGGCTTCATTGGAAAAGATACCGCGAGCCATGCCCATACGAATGGCAAGCATAATGGAGGCGCCAGCCGCACCGCCCTGAGCGGCGGAAGGAGAAAAGGCTTCGCGGAGCACCATGCTGAAAATGGCCGGAACCTCACCGATATGCATGATGATGACCACAAGAGACATGGCGGCATAGCACAGGGCCATGACAGGCACGATTCTTCCGGCCACACTGGCAATACGTTTCACACCGCCGAGAAGCACCACACTGGAAAGAACCAGAAGCACTACGGCCGAAATGACGGGCGGAACGCCGAAACTGGCATCAAGCACACCGCCTATGGCATTGCTCTGCACCATGGCGCCTGTGCCGATGCAGGCAACAATACCGAACAAGGCAAAAGCACTGCCCAGCCACATCCAGCGGGAACCGAGGCCGTTCTTGATGAAAAACATGGCCCCGCCGACCCAGTTGCCGGCCGGAGTACGTTCACGGTAGTGTACGGCAAGAAGGACCTCGCTGAATTTGGTGGCCATGCCCACAAGGGCTGTCATCCACATCCAGAACAATGCACCGGGACCGCCCATATAAATAGCCGTGGCCACGCCCACGATATTGCCCGTACCAATATCTCCGGCCAGAGCCGTCATCAGCGCATTAAAAGGAGAAATCTCGCCCTGTTCCGAATCCGGACGACGTCCGGCCCATGCGTGACGAAGCCCGCGGGCAAAATTGCGTATGGTGAAGAAACGCAGACCGATAGTAAGATACAGACCAGTGCCGAACAAAAGCACCAGCATGCACGGGCCCCATACAAAATCGTTGACGCTTGTAAGCCATTCCAGCATGATGCGACACCTTTTTCGAATAAATCAATAATTTACTATTGTATCATGATATAACGAAAAAGGCAAACAAAACTGTCGTACAACACCTTCTTCCAGCCTATCACGCACATATTGTGAAAGACCGATCCCTTCTCATCATCGGAAAGTCTCTTCATTCCATCCACGGTCTGCTCGAAAAAGCAAAAAAAATCCCCGTCCCCGACCGGAACGGGAATACTTTATAACATGCGGTTCCTGCCTGAAAGCCTCTGAAACAGGCTATCAGGACTTTCAGGACGGGAACCGCGCCTCCCGCCGATGATCTCACACGGGAAGCCGTTCAACCCGACAGTTAGAAGGTGACACGCAGGCCAAGACTGACCATGTGGGCAAAGTTTCTGTCGGTATCCATATTGGCACGGATGGTTTCACCGTTGCCGGAGATGTGGCCGTTCGTGAAACCGTCACCCAGCATAAGAAAACGGTAGCCCAGATCCACGGCAAAGGTATTGTCAATGGCATAGGAAAGACCGAGACCGAGCTGACCGGCAAAGACGGCCTTGGTATCGCTCGAACCGCCGCCGTAGTTTTCCGCACCGTTGTGCCAGCTGTATTCGCTCTTCAGAATGCCGAGACCGGCGCCCGCTGTCACATAAGGAGTGATGTTCCAGAAGGAAAGCGCGTCGGCATCATAGTACAGATTGAAGAGCACGGTCTGCAGGCTCTCTTCCATTTCGATGGCGGAACGATGTCCGTCATCATGAAAATCATCGGACACGGAGCCGTAAGCGGCATATTCCAGTTCTGCGCGGAAAGGCATGTCCAGATTACAACTGAAATCGTAACCCACGGCAAGCCCGCCGCCCACGCTCACATCATGCGTGGAGTGGGTATAGGCAAGGCCCTGATCCCCGTACACATTGCCGCGGAAATGCTGAATGTTCAGCGTGACGCGGGGAGCGACATAAACACCCATGGAATCTTCCGCTGCCGACGCGGCCTGCACGCAGGGCAGCATAAGAACAGCAGCCAGCACGGCACTAAGACAAAACTTCTTCATGACGAGTCTCCTCGTGTTAAAAGTTACCTGACCCAACGGAAAGGAGTCAGACGTGATTTTCCCGAAAAACCGTTTTCCGGGGTATGATCTCCGCAACAAGGTTGCGATGATGCTGCACTTTGTTCCAGCCTGTCGGCACACCCTTTCACCGCCATGCCTAGGCCTTTGCCGAAATAGAAATTTCCGTTCACCAGAGCACGGCACAAGAGCAGTTTTTCAAAAGCCTTCAGCAAGGCGGCATCCGGGCCGCGATAGGCGGTCCAGAATCGGGAAAGACTGCATTCCTTCGAGCTTTGTGCCAGACCGGGCATGGCATATATGGACTTGCCCACGCAGTACACCGCCTTGCCCTGCTCCAGCGCCTGCATGCCCATAGTGCTGTTCAAGAGCACGACCGCCCTGCTTTTGCGGATCATGTCCATACCGTTGCCGCTTTCCACAAAAAGGACGCGGTCCGCTATGCCGCAGGCTTCGCTGAAACTGCGGATGAAACGGTCGTAACGTATGAGACCGCTGTCCAGAGGATGATTTCGGATGACAAGATGCACGTCTTTGGGCGCATCTTTCGCAAAGGACGTCATGACCCAGGCAATGGCTTCCTTCATGCCGCTGAAAGGCGAATAACGCCGCACCTGAGAATCGGAATCCAGTTGAAGCGGAAAAAGAAAAAACGGCGCTTCGTTCAGACGGGACAACGCCTTTTCCGACAATTTCATGCGATGATGCCGCGTGAAGAAGTGCGGTATCCAGCCGCTGAACAGCTCCTTCAGGTGTCCGTACGGACGATGCGTCCGGTAAAACGGGAAAAAAGGCATGGACAGGATGGACACCCCTGCATAAAGCACGGCCTGGAGCTGACGATGTGTCAACGGATTAAGCGACGCTACCGGTTTCGCCGGAGCGGCACAGTATCGGCTCTGACTCAAGACTTCCTCCGGTGTGCGCGGCAACGTGGAATTGCCGTTCACCCCGCCTCGCTCCATGGTTATCCAGTGGGGACGCAGATAGCCTTCATCAAAAGCCCACACCCGTATGCCGTTGAGGCGGGCGATATGCACCGCTTCACGATGATGCGGCCTCCAGTCACCGAAAACCAGCAGATCCGTCACCTTCCGTTTTTCCATCAGCCTGTGTACCCAGACACTCCAGTCCGACGTGCGGCCGTGATAGGCAATCGCCCCTCGAGGCCAGTCCAGGACGTCACCGCCGCAGAGATTCACCCGGGTCACGTCATGCCCGCGAGAGCGCAACTCTTCGCCGAGCAGGCGGAAAAAAGGTCCGTGCGGCCCCTGAAGAAAAAGAAAGCTGGCCATCAGAACACCTTCCTTACCCATGCCCGCAATGCGGCGAACACACGCACCAGATACTTGCCGTGCATCTGGCCGCCTGGCTGAAGCAGACGACGACACACATCTTCTGCCGTACAGAAACTGCCTGTCTGCCAGTCGTAATAACTCGGATACAGCAGAAGAACCCCTGCCGTGAGCTCGTCCAGCGACAGGCGCGCCGTACGCCTCTCAAGAAAAGTCCTCTCCGTGGCGCAGTCTTCCGTCAGTCCCCAACCGGCATAAAACGGTCCCCCATAGGTACAGACCTTTACCCCACGCAAAAGAGCTTCAAAGCCGGTCAACGAGGTAAGCGTGTGAACTTCATCCACCACGGCAAGAAGCGCGTCCATGCGAACGTCGCGCACCACCTCGTCGGCCACGCGGAGCGCCTCCGCGTCGTCTATTCTGCCTTTACGGTTCTTCACTTCCACGTCGGGATGCGGCTTATAAATAATAAAGGCGTCGGGATTGAGACGGCGTACCCCCTTCAGCAGCTCCAGATTTCCCCTGATGCCGCAACCGCCACGACGCACCGAAGCGTCATCCTCCACCTGACCGGGAACCAGCAGCACCCGGCGATCCGAAGGCCGGCTGTCTCGGGAAAGCGCACGCTGTCCCACGTTATACTTGGTAAGTCCCTTGGCCACGATATATTCACGAAGCGCCCGGGCGCGGGCACACAGATCGTCGTGCCCTTCCCTCTCCGGCATGCCCTGCAACATGACTTCAAGATCGCTCGGCTGCGTGGGGTCGTAGTAAATGCCCCGACGGTCCAGCACCAGAGAATACGGCCACTGAAATTCCGATCCGAGCCCCACGGAACGAATGAACCCGTCTTCCATGCGCACAAGCGAAACGCCCGACTTACGGCACAGCTCTTCAAGTTTTCCGTCCACGCACTTCGACGACCATGCCACCACGTCTCCTCCATGGCGTGCTGCACACGAGACGGCCCTCTGTTCACCATGGAAGTATTTGAAGAAGCAAAACAAAGCTCCCGTACTCTGCAGATAAGCCCGCGCATGCGGATGCTTCCAGAGAGAATAACCGAAACAGGCGTGAAAACCGCGGTTCTGTTCGTTCTTCTCCCGCTGCACGGCAAGCCTCTCGATAGTGTCGTGAATGTCGCATCTTTCTCCGGTTACGGGATTCACGTAGCGGGCATACAAAAGATAGGCGGCGGCAAACACTTCCAGAAGCGTGCGCCGCTTCCCGCGGCGGGGACAGGCAAGAACGTCTTGAGTAAGCCCCCAACCGGCATAAAAAGGCATGCCGAAGCAGTGAACGTTTTTCCCCAGCATCAGAGCCTCAAAACCCATTTGAGACGTGACACAGTACACTTCATCGGCCTGTTCAAGCAACGAAAGAGGCGATACGTCCTCCGCTACTAATGCGGCCCCGCAGCGCTTCGCCTCCTCCGTGAGATAGCCCTGCTTCTTTCCGGCCAGAACATCGGGATGCGTTTTTACGAAAAGCCGTGCGCGGGGAAAACGGTCCTTCGCATCGGCCAGCATGGCAGCAAACGAAGAGGAGTCCGCCAGCCCGAGCGACACCGAAGCATCCCCCACGGTCTGGTCAATGACGAGCACACGAGGCGAATCCGACTTTGCCTCTCCCAGAAGTCCGGGCACGGCATCCGGTGCGTGATTGTACTTGCTGAGGCCATAGCGAATGATAAGGGAAAGCGCCTTCTCCGCCGAGACCATGAGTTCCGATGTCTCCCAGTCCTCGGCATTTAAGAGGTTTTCAAGATCCGAGGGACAGGTGGCATCGTAGTAAATGCCGGTATGATCCACGACAAGAGAAAGAGGCTCCGCCCCCACGCAGCCGAGACGCAGGGAACGAAGAAAACCGTCTTCCACGGCAATGTAGGGCAGGCCGTGTTCCGCGGCATAGCGCCGGGCCTTGTCGGCCGTGGGCTTGTGCCCCCAACCGACTACGGCCGTACACGCATCTCCCCCCTCGTTTCCGACAAGCCTCACCTCTCCGCCGAGAAAGGCGGAAAGGTGAGGAATACGGGAGAACTTGCGGGAAAAGGCAAGGAACCTCGCATTTTCTCCGTAATTATATAAGTTTTTTTCCATACTCGTTCTCTTCTTTCTTTCCTCGGAAGAGAAAAAGCCTGTTTAGAAGAATACTCAATTAATCATCTGAGTTTCCCCGCATACGAACACTGAGTGACGAAGAAAACTCTATATTAAAAAATAAAAATCAATCACGCTCAAACAAATCTCGTGTATAAACTTTATCCATACAATCTTTTACTTCTTCAGACATACGATTAACCACTATGACATCAGACATGGACTTAAATTCATTAAGATCATGCACGACAGGAAAATCCTGAAACGCATCCTGCTTCAAAGTCGGCTCATAAATAAAAACATCCACACCTGCATCATGCAGTCTGCGCATGACTCCCTGAATGGCGGACTGACGGAAATTATCACTTCCGGCCTTCATGGTCAGACGGTAAATACCGACATTCTTCGGCTTACGGACAAGTATCTGATGTGCAATAAAGTCCTTTCGCGTACTATTTGCAGCCACAATGGCGGAAATAATGTCGTTTGGCGTATCCTGATAATTGGCCAGAAGCTGACGCGTATCCTTGGGAAGACAGTAACCACCGTACCCGAAGGAAGGATTATTATAATGAGAGCCGATTCTCGGATCGAGTCCTACACCTTTAATGATCTGTCGAGTGTCAAGCCCATGCAGTTCCGCATACGTATCAAGCTCGTTGAAGAATGCCACCCGCAACGCAAGATACGTATTGGCAAACAGCTTGATGGATTCCGCTTCCGTAGAATGAACCATGAGCGTGGGAATATCCTTGTCCAGGGCTCCTTCCTGCAACAGTCCGGCAAAACGCTCCGCTCTTTTCCGCAGCTCTTCAGAACAACTCTTCGGGGTCCCCACAATAATGCGCGAAGGATGAAGGTTGTCATAAAGCGCCCTCCCCTCACGCAAAAACTCCGGTGAGAAGATAAGATTGGGCAGACCTGGCCAGGCAAGCCGCAGACTTTCCAGGTAGCCGACCGGTACCGTGGACTTGATGACCACCGTAGCCGTTGGATTCACCTTTTCCACCAGTTTAAGCACCGCATCAATGGACGAGGTGTCAAAATGATTCTGTTCCACTTCGTAGTTCGTGGGCGTGGCAATAATAATGAATTCCGCGTTGCTGTAGGCCTCCTCTCCATCCGTAGTGGCGATGAGATCCAGCGGTGTCGTTGTCAGATATTCCTCTATCTCCTTATCAACACTGGGAGATTTCTTCTGATTAATGAGTTCCACTTTTGAAGGAACAATATCCACGGCCTTGACACTGTTGTGCTGTGCAAGCAGAACGGCAAGACTCAGTCCAACATATCCGGTTCCGGCAACGGCAATTTTCATTTCTCTATCCTTTATGAGGAAGAATCTTTGTTTCAAACACCTTCAGGGCATCGGCAATGGCCTTGTCCATATCCCAGTAACGGTACGCACCAAGTCTGCCGCCGAGAATCAGGTTCGGAGTCTTTGCCGCTTCTTCCGCGTACTTTGCATACATCTCGTTGTTGCGCGTGTTGTTCACGGGATAATAGGCCTCATCGCCCTTCTTGTAGGTTTTGGAATACTCACGGCAGATGACCGTCTTATTTAACGCAAAAGGTTCCTTGCGCTCAGGATGGTAGTGCTTGAACTCATGCAGTCGCGTGAACGGCACTTCCACGTCTGCATAATTCATCACTGTCGTGCCCTGATAGTCCTGCAAAGGCAGCGTTTCCCACTCAAAGCGCAGGGAACGCCATTCCAGCTCCCCGTATTTGTACTGGAAAAGCTGGTCCGGCATACCGGTATAGATCACTGTGCAGTCGGAAGGAATCTGTGATTTTATGCTCTCATATTCACAGTTCAGTTTGACCGTAATGAGCGGGTTGTCCAGCATCCGTTTAAAGATGCTGAAATACCCGTCCTTCGGTACCCCCTGCCAGGTATCGTTGAAGTAGTTGGCGTTGTAGGTAGTACGAAACGGCAGGCGGCTGATGATGGACGCCGGCAGCTCTCGCGGGTCATGCTCCCACTGCTTGTGGGTATAGCCCTTGATGAAGGCCTCATACAAAGGACGACCAATAAGGGAGATAGCCTTCTCTTCCAGATTCTTCGGCTCCGCGATGAAGTCACGGGCTATTTCCGCTTCCAGAAACGCCCTGGCCTCAGCAGGCCGGAAGTTCTTGCCGTAATAAGCGTTGATGGTGCTCAGGTTGATGGGCATGGTGTACACCCTGCCCTTGTAGGTAATGAACACCTTGTGCTGATAGCTGGTAAACTCCCCGAACTTGTTGATGTACTCCCACACCTCGGGCAGCGACGTGTGGAAGATGTGCGAGCCGTAGCGGTGGCACTCTATGCCCGTTTCCTCATCCAGCGAGGAGTGGCAGTTGCCGCCGATATGTTTTCGCCTGTCGATGACCGTTACAGGCTCTTTCATCACCGTGGCAATGCGCTCGGCAATGGTAGCCCCCCAGAAACCGGAACCTACAATAATGTATTGCATAATATTAGTCCTAATTTTGTCAATTTTAC
>JAXVQY010000345.1:0-5173 GCA_037303805.1 bacterium
TGCTGGCCGGCTGCCAGAAGGCCGATGAACAGCAGCGCCTCATCATGCCCGATCTCGTGGTGGCGATTGCGCCTTTCACACAGCCCACGCAGACCACCGAACTGCTTTCCGGCTTCATTCCCGAAGATCAGAAAAAAATCTCCGATCAGACACTTGCTCAGCTGGACACGCTGTTCCGCGGAAAGCTGAACTCGGCGAATCACCCCTATGTGTTTCTGAGTGACGCCGACATCCGCGGAGACATGGCACGAGACGCCCGCGGTCGCCGCAATGCTCTCGTCACCTGGGCCGAACGGGCCAGAAAGGCCGGTGCGGACATGATCGTCGTGCCGCACGTCATCACCATGCAGGAACGGGTCGGAGGCAAGGCCGGTGTCGTTTCCGCCGCCTCCGTCAACGAGGACTTCTATCTCATCGACGCCCGCGAGCCCGTCACACTCGTCATGCGCAGCCACTTTGCCGAGGAACAGAAGCCTCTGGCCAGCGACATCACCAAGATCGGCACCTTCTTCAAGCGCGGCGGAAGCTGGGTCACGGCTCAGGAACTGGCCGCAGAAGGCATGGACAAAGCCGTGAAGGAGTTCGGCCTATGATCATTTTTCCCGCAGTCGATCTGCAGAACGGCAAGGCCGTGCGCCTGAAGCAGGGCAGAGCCGATGAATCCACCGTCTTCAACGACGATCCCGTGGCCGCAGCGCTGCACTGGCAGGAACAGGGCGCCGAATGGCTGCACCTCATCGACCTTGACGGCGCCTTTCAGGGAAAAAGCGTCAACGCCGATTTTGTGGCCCGCATCCGCAGAAAACTCGATATTCCCATTGAACTCGGCGGCGGCGTACGCGATGAAGACGCCGCACGCATGTGGTTCGACGCAGGCGTCACACGACTCATCATCGGGACCATGGCTCTGGAAAAACCGCAGGAATACGCCAGACTCTGTGCGCTGTTCCCCGGAAAAATAGGGGTTTCTCTCGATGCCGTGGACGGACGTCTCAAAACGCGCGGCTGGGTTGCCGATGCAGGCATGACCGTGGACGAGGTCATGCCCCGTCTCATAGGTGACGGCACAGCCTTCATCATCTATACCGACATCGCCCGCGACGGCATGCAGAGCGGCGTGAACATGCCCATGCTTTCGCATCTGGCCCATACCAGTCCCGTGCCCGTGGTGGCTGCGGGCGGCGTGGCCACGCTGGACGACATCAAGGCGCTTTATCCGCTCAGCGTCGAAGCAAACCTGCAGGGGGCCATTTCCGGCCGGGCCATCTACGAAGGGACCCTGAATCTTCCCGAAGCCATGGCTTGGATCAAGGCACAGAAAGCCTGACCTTCCTTTTTCTTCGGCATATTCCGAAGCCCGTGTCCGTCACAGGATACGGGCTTTTTTCTACCGAAAATACGTGATGCCCGCACGGCCTTCTCCCTTATTTCTCCAGACCTTCCTCTTCTGCTCCAGCGTCACCGGTACGCCGCCCGTCCCTTTTCCGCTCATATTCTTTTCTCTGCTCCTCAGAACGGAGAGTACTTCTGCAAAACAGAAAGAAAATCCTGTTTCCATCACAATTACGCCATGTTGCGCTTGACAGTCTCCGCCTTCTCAGGCTACTTGGAGCCATCACATCTATGTACGCAAGGAAGTCATCATGTCATCCGACAGTCCAAGTTCATACTCTTCCACCCCTCAAAACTGAGCTGAACGACCTTGCGTACCCTTCTCCCGCAGGCCGGACAGCCTGACGCGGAGACCATCATGCTTTTCTCTTCTCTCCACTGCCCTGCGCGGCTGCACGCCGGACGCACGCTCGTCCATCTTCCGTCACATCCTCTTCTGCCCCCTTCAGCCTGATCCCTTTCCGCCGAAATCCCCTGCGGATCGGGTCTTTCCGCACGTCCGGCGTTTCCGTTGAGGAAAACGCCCCCATCCTTTTCGATGCGGCCGATCATACTCCGTCCTCTGAGAACGGAGCCGTGCCGAATCTTCCCCGCAACACAACCTTCAACTTCAAGGAGTCTCTTATGGAAAGCCACAGTAGTCCCTGCCGCCCCCGGACCTTTTGTACTCTCTCCCCCGACGCATCTGAAATCAAAGAGGAAAACAGTCATGACCCGTAAGGATATCCTGCTCTCCATCCGTGAACTGTCCCATGCCCGTCACTCCCGCGACTTCGCGGAAATCGCCGCAAAAACCCATCCCTCCGATATGGCGGAAGCCCTTACCGCCCTTCCGCTCTCCACCGTACTCATGCTGCTCGGCAAGCTGAATGCCGAAACGGCCGCCGACCTGTTCGACTACCTCCCTGAAGCTCTCCAGACGGAACTTTTCCATGCCATGAAGGCCGATGAGGCCGCACAGCTTTTCGAACACCTGCCCGCCGACGAGCGCGCCGATTTCTACATGCTGCTCGATGCCGTGACCCGGCAGAAACTGCTCTCTTCTCTGAAAGCAGACGTCCGGGACGACATGCTCCGCCTGGCGGCCTTTCCCGAAGAAAGCACCGGCTCCGCCACAACCTCCGAATATCTTTCCGTTCTGCCGGAAACCCGCGTTTCCGCGGCATTGAAAACCGTCAGAGCCGCAGCCCGCAGCAGCGAGACCATTTACATCATCTATGTGCTCGACAGAGAAAAGCATCTGCTCGGCACCGTATCACTTCGTGAACTGCTTCTGGCCGACGACAACGCCACCATGGCAGGCATCATGCGGCGTCATCCCGTTTCCGTGCGCGCTTCATGGCCCCGCACCCGCTCCACGGAAATGATCCGGCGCTACGATCTTCTGGCCCTTCCCGTCATGGACGACGAAAACAGAATGATGGGCATCATCACCGTCGACGATGCCATGGATATAGAAAAAGAACAGGACGCCACGCAGCTGGCCCGTTTCGGTGGCACGGCGGCGGGAGATTCGGATCTGGACATCCTGAAGTCTCCTCTTTCCACCATGTTCCGGGTCCGCGTGTTCTGGCTGATATTCCTTACCGTCTTCGGCGTGGTGACCAGCACCTTCGTCGCCGCACAGGAAGAAATACTTTCTCAGGTCATCGTGCTGGCCGCCTTCATCGCTCCCATTGTGGACATGGGGGGAAACACGGGCAGTCAGTCAGCCACGCTGGTCATCCGTGCCATGGCCGTGGGTGACGTAAAACCCGGATGGTCCGACGTCTGGCGCGTTCTCAAGCGTGAGCTTCCCGTAGCCTGCGCTCTCGGTCTGACCGTGGCCGTCCTTGAAGGCATTCTTGCCCGCGTCTCCAAAGGAATAGGTCTGGAAGTCATCCTGACCGTGGGACTCAGCATGTTCGTCTGCACGGCTGCCGGAGGCGTCATCGGTCTGGTACTGCCGTTTCTCGCACGACGCATGGGGACGGATCCCGCCACGCTTTCCTCGCCGCTCATCACATCCATCATGGATCTGCTCGGCGTGTTCATCTATTTCGGCTTCGCCTACCTTTTTCTCGGTGATCTTCTGACCTCGATCTGACGCAAGACGCCGAAACGCCTCCGTAAAGAGGCGTTTCGGCAAAAAATGAGACGGAAGACGAAAAACTATCGTCTCAGGGCAAGCAGGACCACGGAACCGATGACCAGTGCGCAGCCCATCCAGCCGATGAGGGAAAAATTCTCGTTCCAGAGCCACCAGCAGAGCAAGGTACTGACCACGGGTTCCAGATTGCCCAGAATGGCGGCCTGCACCGGCGAAAGATAACGCAGCGATTGCCCGTACCAGAAATAGGAAACATAGGTGGACACAAAACTGAGCACGAAAAGCGCTCCCGCCGCATGCAGGGATATGGGACGGAAGTCCGCAAAGAAGGAAAGAACCAGTGCCGCCGGAAGAAATGTGAAGGCAAACAGAGCCTGCGTGGAGTAGCGGTCCTTGTACCAGGTAAAGAACAGAAACTGGAAGGCATAGGTGAAGCCGGAAAGCAGACCACAGGCAATGCCGATATAGGACACGGCCTCACCCCGGCTTCCGCCCGACAGGCAGACCAGACTGGTGCCCACCATGGCAAGGGCCAGCGCCGTCATCTTGGCTGAGTTGATGGCCTCATGGAACAGAATACGCGAAAAGAACGCCACCCATGCCGGTGCCGTAAACATGAGAATAATGGCAATGGCGCCGCCGCTCTTCTGAATGGAAATCTGAAGGGAAAGAATGACGAGAGAGACGTTCACGGCTCCGAACAGCACCATGCTTATCAGGTCACGCCTGCTGTCAACCTTAAGACCGCCGCGAACAAGCGCGTGCACGAGAAAGCACAGGCCGGAAATGGCCATGCGCCAGAACGCCACGGACGTCGGTTCCATGCCCTCGGCAAAGCATATCCTGGACACGGGGCCGATAATGGCCCAGGCCAGGGCCGCAAGCACGCAGTAGACCGTTCCGACCCAGAAGCCGCGGTCGTTGAAATCCGCTCTCATCACACATTGCTCTCTGCTATGCCGAAAACGATGTTTTCTGCCCCGGCCAGCCTTTCAAAACGCTGTTTCGCCAGGACGAGGGCTCTTTCCAGTTCCTCACGGGGAGAAAACGAATAGATGACGGTCAGCAGCCTGCGGCTCTCGGCCGTTACCATGGCCCGCGTGGAATCACTGGTGGGGCTTCCCACCGGTCCCTCATCGTCGGCCAGCAGCGGCATGTTCTCAAGATCAATGGAGTCCTTGCCGATCCCCGGATAACTTTCTCCGGCAAGTCCCCGCCGCAGCGTCACGGTTCCCTTCAAATGATCCATGTCGTAGGAACCGAGAGAAAAACCCGTTTCCAGAGAAACCAGGTTGTTCACGTCCACCACGGAATTGATATGGTAAAGCTCCTTGCCCTGCCGTACCCGCCGATACAGAGCTTCGGAAGACACACGCCAGCGTCCGGGATCCTTGCCGCAGGCACGGTATCCCTTCCGGGATTCTCCGAGATTGGGCATGTCGGCAAGAGGAGTGGAGTCCAGCCTCGCCTTGAGCGACGGCAGCATGGCCGAAAGACAGTCCCACACGTCGCCGTCCGATTCACGGGGTTCCGCGTCATAGACAAGCCAGCCCAGACGACAGTCGGGACAGCGGGAAAGGATATCGTCATCAATTCGTATGTCAGGCCTCATCATGACAGACTCCGTCTTCAGATATGAAAAAGGGGCCCCACCGGCATAGCCGGTGGTTCCTCTTGTGCGCCTGTAAGGCT
>JAXVQY010000346.1:0-3187 GCA_037303805.1 bacterium
CGCCAGGAAAGGCTACTCGGCAGGGGGAAAACTCATGGTCACCACGCGCGGCGAGGTGGAACGTTCCAGCTCCTTGCCGTCGTAGACCACACGCACCGCCCGGGCATTGCCGAGGCGGATCACCAGGGAATCCCGGAAGGTCATGGAAAACGTGTCGCCCCTGCGGAGCGTGCGCTGCTGCTTCTTGCCGTCCGGCTCGAAGCCCATCCAGCAGTCCCCGGTGTCGGCAATGACTTCCACCTGATGCATGCCGTCGGGCAGCGCCACGGGCTGCGCGGCCGCGGGATCTTCGGGCGGCGTCACCGCCGTCTGCGCGGCCGGAGCGTCGGCCTGAAGCACCGCGGTCTGTCCCGTCCGGGCGGAGTCTTCCGCCGCGGGAGCGGGGGTCTCGGCCGCGGGGGCCGGAGCTTCCGTGACCGGCTGCGCGGTCTGCGCCGCCGGATCGGGCGTCTGCGTGACCGGCGCCGTCACTTCAGGCGCGGGGGCCGCCGTTCCCCAGGTGGGGACGGAGCTTTCCGCGGGCGTCTGCGTGCCGGAAACCGCCGGTTTGCTTTCGTATTCCCTGCCCGCAAAGAAATGCAGGTAGGCCATGTACGCGCCGCAGGCCAGCGCCAGCACCAGCACCAGCTTGAGCGCTCCCCCGATGATCACCGGCAGTATGCTCGGCTTCACCGAAGTGTATGTCGTGTTCTCGGCGATGATCGGACGCGAAAGGCTCTCGAATCCCTCGAGATTCTTGAGCCACTCGCCCGCCTCGTCGGCGGTGAAGCCGAGAAGCATGGCGTATTCCTTGATGAAATGCTGCACATAGACGGTACGCGGCACACGTTCCGAACCGTCTTCTATGCCCTGAAGAATACGGGGGGGGATCTTGAGTCGGTCGGCCACGTCGGCCACGGTCATATCACGGCCCTCGCGGGCCTCACGGAGCCTTGCTCCCAGTTCTGCCAGAGTCATAGAGCGCCTCAGTTGCGGATATCGATGAGAGCCTTGTCGCGAAGCTGCGCGGTATACTGCTGAAAACGCTCCTCAAGGCGGGGACGACGGAGAATCTGCTCGATGCGTCTGGCAGTTTCCGGATCCGGGGCCGCCTCGCTGTGGTCCGCGTTTTCCGCTTCCTCAAAGTCAAGCAGAGCGATCTGAACCTTGTTGGCGTTCATGGCAAGCAGGGGCGAGACCTCTCCCTTCTTCATGTGGGAGACCTGCTCCATCATGCCGGGTGCCATGTCGGACAGATCCATGAAACCGAGGTCGCCGCCGCCGGAGGCATTGGGACCGATGGAAACCGCCCGGGCGGCGTCGGCGAACGACACCTTGCCGGAGGCTATGTCGCGCGCCCATTTCTCGGCGTCCGCCTCCACGGGGTACACCAGCATGGCCACGCGGGCACGCCCGGAGGTCAGGCCCGCCATGTTCTTGCGGTAATAATCGTTGATCTCGTCTTCCGTGACCACGACCTTGCTCACCACGTTGCGCGCCATAAGACGCTGCGACACCAGTTGCACATGAATTCTGTCACGGAATTTCTTCTCGGGAATGCCTTCCTTTTCCAGCTGCTTGAAGAACACGTCCCGTTCAAGTTTGCTGTCCTTGACGATCTGATCGACGGCGGCGTCCACCTCGGCGTCGGTCACTTCAATCTTTTCCCTGGCTGCCTCCTGAAGAAGGATCTTGTCGTTGATCATCCGGTCGAGAACGGCCTTGCGCACGTCGGCCGTCATCTGGGGATTCTTGGCGGGATCGAGCTTCTGTCCGATGAGTTCGAGCTGAAGTTCCCTGTCCAGTTCACGGGAGGTAATCATGTCGCCGTTGACGACTGCGGCTATGCGGGAAACGGTAACGGAATATGCCGGCTGCGCAGAAAAAAGACTGGCGGCACAGGCAAGAGATATGAAAAGGGTACGCAAGAGAGCACACTCCTGATATTCAGTATGATGGATGTTTATAGCCTGTTTTTTCCGCACTGGCAACGTTCCGGTCCGCTGTTTCACGCAGGCCGGAACGTCGTTTTTTTTTCATGTCAACATTCCGGGTTTATTGATGATATTTCCGTCTCGGCAAAAAAGGACCCGCCGCGGCGAAGCCGTCCGCAGCATTATTTTATCATCTTTTCGGACGCGCCTTCCGTCCGCATGCGCGGCCCCCGTCGTCTGCGACTGTCATTTTCCGGCCGGTGGGCGTGACGGCGCCTCCGTCCGCCTCAGGACGCCGTGTGCAGCGTCTCCAGAAGTTCGCGCGCCTCGTCCAGACGCTGCGCCGGAGACGCCTCCCCGTTCAGGGCCAGCTCCAGCGTGGCCGGAGGCTGGAGACGGATGCGGTCCCGGTGGTGCAGAACAAGCTGAACGATGGCTTCCGGCTGCACCTTCTTCTGTCCGTCGGCCCACGTCACGCGGACGCGGTCGGGCAGAAGATCCGCACGGGCCACGCCGAGTTCGTTCACGCGGCTCTTGAAGGCCAGCACGGAAAGGAAGGTCTCCAGCGCCTCGGGGAACGGGCCGAAGCGGTCCCGTATCTCCATTTCCACGGCTTCCCGGGACGCCCCGTCCGTGGAGGAGGACAGCATCTTGTAGTACTTCAGGCGTTCGTGCGGATCCTCGATGTACGTATCCGGAATATGCGCCGGAATGCCGAGATTGATCTCCGTCTCCGTGCGCAGCAGTTCCTCTTCGCCCTTGAGCTTCGCCACGGCGTCTTCCAGCATTTCCAGGTACAGGTCGAGACCCACGCGCGCCATGTGGCCGGACTGCGCCTCTCCGAGAATGTTGCCCGCGCCGCGAAGACGCAGGTCTTCCATGGCCACCTGAAAGCCCGCGCCCAGATAGTCCATCTCCAGAATGATGCGCAGTCGCTCCCGCGCCAGCGCCGGCAGATGCTCCACGTCCGACACCACGAACACCGCGTAGGCCTGCCGGTCGGATCGCCCCACCCGGCCCCGGAGCTGGTAGAGCTGGCCGAGGCCGAACATCTGCGCCTGGTCCACGATGAGCGTATTGGCCCGGGGAAAGTCCAGACCCGATTCCACGATGGCCGTGCACACCAGCACGTCCAGTTCGCCGTGCCAGAACTTGTGCATGGTGTCCTCGAGTTCCTTTTCCGCCATCTGACCGTGCGCCATGCCCACGCGGGCATCCGGCACGAGTTCCTTCACCATGGCCGCCGTCTGCGGCAGCGTCTGCACGCGGTTGTG